>CALJLC010000124.1 GCA_937982605.1 uncultured Gemmatimonadales bacterium
GTCGTCACGGGCCGTGGGGCTGGGGTCGGCGATCCGGGCGCCGCGCGCCCAGCGAGGGGCCAACATGCGCGGGGTGCCCGCGTACGCGCCAGCGGGCGGAGCCCGGCGTCCGAGCGGGCCCTACGCGGGACCGTCGATCACGAGGACGACGAGGCGGCCGGGCCCGTGCACGCCCTCGACCATGACCTGCCCGATGTCGGCGGACTTCGACGGCCCGGAGTGGAGCCCCAGCGCCGAGGGGAGATCGTGGCGCAGCACCGCGAAGGCCTCGCGGGCGGTGACGTGCACGGCCCGCGCGTCGAGGAGGACCACGTGGACCGGGGGCAGGAGCTGGGCGCGGGGACGGTGGCGCGCGTGGAGGACGAGCGACCCCGTCTCCGCGATCGCGCAGCGCGCCACCGAGACGCCGAGCGCCGCGCGACGCGGCGCGTGACGCGGAAGGTCGGGAAGAAGCGCCGGATCGACACCGGCGCCGGCGGCCACCGAGTCGAATGCCGAGGCGAAGTCCCCGAGCCACGCCGCCGCCTCCGTCCGGTCGGAGACGCGCGCGACCTCGCCGCCCGCGGCCTCGAGCATCGTGACGAAGCGGTCGAGCGGCGTGCCCCCGGACCCCGGGCTCCCGGACCCCGCCCTTCCGGCGACTGCGTCCGCGGCGCGCCAGCTTTCGAAGTCTCCGGGGTGCGCCACCCGGTCCCGGCCGCGGCTCGCCGCGCGGATGCGCTCGAGGATCCGATCCCGTCTCATTCGATCCCCTCCTGCCACAGCGTGCGGAAGCTCTTCGCGCTGGGGCGTGGCGCCTCGCGCTCCCCGACCCAGCCGCGCAGCATCGGGAGCGCCCGCGCTCCTCTGCGCCAGGGCGTCCAGCGCAGCAGCGAGCCTGCGGCCGCGAACGCCTCGGGCCGTCCGGCCAGGTCGGCGTACAACCGCGTCCCGAGCCCCTCGCCCGCCGGAGTCAGTCCGTCGGCGGCCGCTCGCTCGCGCCAGTGGACGAGCAGCTCGGGAATCGGGATGCGGACGGGGCAGACCTCGGCGCAGGCGCCGCACAGGCTCGACGCCTGGGGCAGAGGCATCGCCTCCTCCAGGCCGAGGAGGCCGGGCGCCAGGATCGCCCCGATCGGCCCCGAGTACGTCCAGCCGTACGGGTGGCCGCCGGTCTGCCGGTACACGGGGCAGATGTTCAGGCAGGCGCCGCAGCGGACGCAACGCAGCGCCTCCCACCCCTCCGGATCGGCCAGCAGGTCGGTGCGCCCGTTGTCGACGAGCACGACGTGGAGCTCCTCGGGCCCGTCCACCTCGCCCCGACCGCGCGGCCCCTGGATGAGCGAGACGAAGAGCCCGATCGGCTGGCCGGTCGCCGAGCGGGCGGTGATCTGCAGGAAACCCGCCACATCCTCCAGCCGGGGCACGACCTTCTCGATGCCCACGAAGGCGACGTGCACCTTCGGCAGCGAGGTCGACATCCGGATGTTGCCCTCGTTCTCGATGAGCGCGACGGTGCCGGTGTCGGCGGCCAGGAAGTTCCCGCCCGAGATGCCGAGCTCGGCGTCGAGGAAGCGGGAGCGCAGCGCCCCGCGGGCCGCGGCCGCGAGTGCGTCGGGGGAGGCGTCCGGCTCGGTGCCGAGCCGCTCGTGGAAGAGGGCCCGGCACTCCTCTAGGCTCTTGTGGATGGCGGGCCCCACGATATGGCTCGGGGGCTCGCCGAGAAGCTGGATGATGTACTCGCCGAGGTCGGTCTCGACCGGCGCGACGCCCAGCGATTCGAGGTGCTCGTTCACGCCGAGCTCCTCGCTCAGCATGCTCTTCGCTTTCACCGCGGTGCGTACGTCGTGGGCCGCCACCACGTCGTCGAGCACCCGCAGGGCGTCCTCGGCGGTCTCGGCCCAGTGCACACGGGCACCGTTGCCCTCCAGCCGGTCGGCCGCCTCGGCCAGGTATCGGTCGAGGTGCGTGAGCGTGTGCGCCTTCACGTCGCGGGCCCAGTCCTTCCAGCGCGCCTTGTCGAGCTCGGCGAAGGCGCGCGTCCTGCTCGCGTCGAAGGCGCGCGTGGCCGAGCCGACCGACCGCCGCACGTCGGGACTCTCCCTCAGGCTGCGCGCGGCGGCCTCCCGGTAGCCGCCCGGGTTCGGTGCGCTCATCGGCCGACTCCTTCCCAGAGCAGGCTCGCCACGTGCCGGAAGGGCGGGGCTCCGCCCCGGCGGGTCGCGCGGCCCTCGAGCTGCATGAGGCACCCGCCGTCGGCGGACGTGACCACGTCGATCTCGGGAAGCGTCTCGAGCTTGCGGTCGGCCATCGCGGCCGAGACCTCGGGCATCTTCGCGCTGAAGAGCCCGCCGAAGCCGCAGCACTCCCGGTCGGCCTCCCACTCGACCACCTCCGCGCCCGCGCTCCGCAGCAGCCGGACGGGCTCCTCCTCGACCCCGAGCTCACGCAGGGCGTGACATCCGTGATGGTACGCCACGCGACGCCCGCGCAGTCCTTCCCCGACCTCCGAGACGCCGAGCACCTTCACCAGGAACTCGCACAGCTCCCAGACACGGACCGGCAGCGATCCCGCCTCGTCTCCGAGCAGCTCCGGATAGTGCGAGCGGAGCATGCCGGCGCAGCTCCCCGACGGCAGCACGACGTGCTCGGCGCGCGAGAACACCTCGACGGTGTGGCGGGCCATGCGCGTGGCGTCGGCCCGGTGGCCGGCGTTGAACGCGGGCTGGCCGCAGCACGTCTGTGCTTCGGGGAAGTCGACTTCGGCGCCGCAGTGGCGGAGCAGCCGCACGGCATCCGCGCAGGCGTCGGCGAAGAAGTTGTCACCGAGGCAGGTGACCAGAAGCGCTACCCGCACCGCGGCCTCCCGGCCCGGGGGGCGACCCGGCGCGCGCGCCACTCGGGGATCACCTCGAAGAGCGCGGCGCGCTCCGTCTCGAAGGCGACCCGATAGCGGGGGTCGTTGAGCAGGTAGAGCGAGAAACGGGGATTGCGATACGGCTCGACCACGACCCAGCGCGTGCCGAAGTGGTCCGTGAGCGCCTCGTGCGTGTCGGTCGCCACGCCGGCCAGGCACGGATACGCGTCGCACGTCCACTCCGTCGTGAGGTCCGTCGAGAGGTAGAAGAACTCCCAGTACGACGCCGGATCGTGCGCGTACTGGAAGATCGGGTCCATGCCGCCCAGGTAGCGGTTCGACCGGTTCCAGGCGAGGAGCGGGCCGAAGTTGTCCCAGCGCGCGTGGAAGACGAGCTCCCCGGGCTCGCTGTTGTCCCGGAGGTACTCGGCGACGCCACGGAGCGTGTCCGTCGGGAAGCTGACGACGTCTCGGTTGAGCAGATGCAGGCGACCGCCCCAGATGACGTGCGCCAGCACGAGCGCCGCGATCGCTGCCCGGACGAC
>CALJLC010000125.1 GCA_937982605.1 uncultured Gemmatimonadales bacterium
GAGATCTCCACTCTTTCCCTACACGACGCTCCTCCGATCTAGCCACACCGCCGCACCGTGCTCGCGGAGCTTCTCGCCGAGCATCTCGGCGTACACACCGGGGTGCCTCGGGAGGAAAGGTGCGCCGAAGCAGGCGCTGAAGGTGGCGGAAGGCTCGGTGACCCCACGCTCCGTCCCGGCCACCTTGGCGGTGTACCCGGACAGGAAGTGGTACATCGCCTGCTCGGGGGTCAGGCGCGAGATCGGCGGGAGCACCCCGAAGGCGTCCGCGGTCAGGAAGACCACATTCCTGGGATGGCCGGCGCGTCGGAGGTCCTCCAGCTCCGAGTCGGGGGATGGCCGGCGCGGCCCGGCAGGACCGCGTTGGGGATGTAGTGGATCGGGTACGAGGCGCGGGTGTTCTCGGTGATCGAGCCGTCGTCGAAGTCGATCTCCCGCGTGTCCTCGTCGAGGACGACGTTCTCGAGGATCGTCCCGAACATCTGCGTACACTGCCAGATCTCCGGCTCGCCCTCCCGTGAGAGACGGATCGTCTTGGCGTAGCAGCCGCCCTCGAAGTTGAAGACGCCCTCTTCGCTCCAGCCGTGCTCGTCGTCTCCGATGAGCCCCCTGGACGCGTCCGCCGACAGCGTGGTCTTTCCCGTGCCCGAGAGGCCGAAGAAGAGCGCGACGTCGCCGTCGGTCCCGACGTTGGCCGAGCAGTGCATGGGGAGCACGCCGGCCTCGGGGAGCAGGTGGTTGAGGACCGAGAAGATCGACTTCTTGATCTCACCCGCGTACCGCGTCCCGGCCACCAGGACCTCGCGGCGGCCGAAGCTCACCATGATCGCCGTCTCGGTACGAGTGCCGTGACGGTCCGGCGACGCCTTGAAGTGGGGCGCGTGCAGCACGGTGAAGTCGGGCTCGATCCCCGCGCGTTCGTCGGGGTCGAGGCGCAGGAACATGTTCCAGGCGAAGAGCGTGTGCCACGGGCTCTCGCTGATCACGCGGACGTTGATGCCGTGCGTCGGGTCCTCGCCGGCGCGGGCGTCGAGGACGAAGAGGTCCCGGCCGCCGAGGAACTCCACGACTTCGGCGCGCAGCGCCTCGTAGTGCTCGGACGAGACCGGGACGTTCACCTTGCCCCAGTCGACCGCCCCCTCGGAGTGCTCGTCGCGCACGACGAAGCGGTCGTTGGGCGAGCGGCCCGTATGGGGGGCGGTGACGGTCGAGATCGCGCCCATGTGGGCGAGCCGGCCGTCGCCCCGGGCGAACGACTCCTCGTAGAGACGCGCCGGGGAAAGATTCCAGTGCACTTCACCGCTGGGCTCGATGCCGTGGCGGGAGAGGTCGTTCCTCTCGGTGCCGGCCATCAGGGGCTCCATGGTCTCGGTGGTCATGGCTGTATCGATCGCGTCGGCGGCACGAGCCCGCACGACGGGGCCTGAAAAGAAACCGCCCCGCCGACGGGGCGCGCGGGGCAGGCGTTCGCAGGCCTAAACTTGGCCACTTCGCGCCTGCCAGTCCACCGACGCCACTGTCGCGAGATTCAGGACATCCTGGAGCCCGGAGCCGCGCTGCAGGATGTGCACGGGCTTGGCCATCCCGAGCAGGATCGGCCCGATCACGTCGGCGCCGCCGAGCTTGTCGAGCAGCTTGTAGGCGGCGTTGGCGGCGGACAGTCGCGAGAAGATCAGGACGTTGGCGGGCCCGCTCAGCGCCGTGAACGGGTAGACCTGTCGGAGCTTGATGGCGTCCACGGCCGTGTCCGCCTGCATCTCACCGTCGATCTCGAGATCGGGGTCCATCTGGTGCACCAGCTCGACCGCCCGCGCGGCGCGGAGCGCCTCGTCGTGCTGGGACGACCCGAAGTTCGAAAAGGTCACCATCGCGATCCGTGGCGTGATCCCGAGCTCCCGGACGAAGCCGGCGCTCTGCACGGCGATCTCGGCCAGCGCGCGCGCGTCCGGCTCGATGTTCACCGTCGTGTCGGCCAGGAAAAGGAGCTCCCGGTTCGGGAAGGCGAGCATCTGGAGACCGGCCACCCGGCCGTTCCCGCCGGTGGCGGGCCCGATGACCTGGAGGCACGGTCTCAGCGCCTCGGCGTAGTTCGCCTCGATCCCCGCCACGAGCGCGTCCACCTTGCCGTCCTCCAGGAGGCTGGCGGCGAAGTAGATCGGCTTGAAGAGGTTCCACTCCGCCTCGGGCAGCGTGAGGCCCCGCCGCGCCCGCTGGCGGAAGAGCTTGGCGGCGTACGCTTCGCGCGCCTCGTCGTGCTCGGCGGCGTAGACGATCTCGACCCCGCGCAGATCGACGCCGAGGTTCTCCGCCTTCTCGGCCAGACGCGGCGGGCGACCGAGAAGAACCGGCTGGCAGATGCCGTCCTCGACCATCTGCGCGGCGGCCCGGATGACCGTGTCGTTGTGCCCCTCGGGGAAGACGACGCGGGCGAGCTTCCGCCGGGCCCGCTCGGTCATCCATCGCATGACCTCGCGGCCGGGGCCCAGGCTGGCGCGCAGGCGGTCGCGGTAGTCGTCGAGGTCCACCTCCTCACGCGCCGCCCCGGAGCTCATCGCGGCCTCCGCGACCGCCGGAGCCACGTGGTACAGCACGCGGTGATCGAACGGCTTGGGAATGAGGTAGTCGCGCCCGAAGGTGATCTCCGAGCCCTCGTAGGCACCCCGCACCGCCTCGGGCACCTCCTCGCGGGCCAGGTCCGCCAGCGCCCGCGTGGCCGCGAGCATCATCTCCGGGTTGATCCCGCGCGCCCGCACGTCGAGCGCCCCGCGGAAGATGAAGGGGAAGCCCAGGACGTTGTTGACCTGGTTGGGATAGTCCGAGCGGCCCGTCGCCATGATCGCGTCGGAGCGGACCTCGGCGACCTCCTCCGGCAGGATCTCGGGGTCGGGATTGGCGAGCGCGAAGATGATGGGATCGTCCGCCATGGACGCGACCATCTCCCGGGTGACCAGCCCCTTCACGGAAAGCCCGACGAAGACGTCCGCCCCCTCGAAGGCGTCGGCGAGCGTCCGCTTGTCGGTCTTCACCACGACCGGCTCCTTGTACTCGTTCATCCCCTCCGTGCGCCCCTCGTAGAGCACGCCCTTGGAGTCGACGACGAGGATGTTCTCCTTCGGCACGCCGAGGCGCCGGAAGTGCTCGGCGTTGAAAAAGACGTC
>CALJLC010000126.1 GCA_937982605.1 uncultured Gemmatimonadales bacterium
CCCCGCCCGATCGTCGCGGCCTCGCCCTCCGACCGGAGCCGGTCCCTCGACCCGCGCGGGGGGCGGAGTTCCCCCGTCCCCCTTCCCGCCGACGGGGGTCGGCCGGGGGGGTCGCCGGGCGTCGTCCGAGGGATCGTCGGCCATGTCACGAGGAGGTTGCAGGGTCCGGAGCGAGCCGCGTAATTACTTCCGGCTGCGTCATTTGAAGGTAGCCTGCCCCGGAAGGTAGCCTGCCCCCCCCTCTCCGAAAGCCATGAGCGACCCGTCCGAGTCGCCGAAACAGGCGAAGCGCGAGTACACGCAGCTGCTGCGGCTCCACGAGCAGCTGCTGGGGCAGTTCGTGCGGGCGCGCGACGAGCTCGCCGCACCGGGCACGGAGAGCGTCGTGAAGCAGATCAAGGGCCGGACGGGCTCCGCCCCCGACCTGACCGAGCTGAAGACGTCCGTCGAGGAGGCGATCAAGGCGCTCAAGCTCTCCCAGTCCCGGATCCAGTCGGCGCTCACCGACGAGACGGAGACCTCGGTCGAGATCGACGGGATCGCGAACCTCCCCGCTTACCTCCAGCGCTTCCTGGCCGAGCGGGCCGGGCAGCCGGGCTTCAGCTACTCCGTGGACCAGGACCCGGTTCGGGGTTGGATCATCCGCTGGAAGGAGTACACCCACCGCGGAACGGTCCGGGGCTACGGCCAGATCTGCGAGCGGCCGTACGCCTGGCTCGACGACTGAGCGGGCGCCGGACCCGTCCCTAGAGGACGACCGGGCCCGGCCGCGATACGACCTCGAGGGCCTCTTCGCCGTAGAACATGCGGATGTACTTGGCCTGCGCGTCGGTCACCCGGCGCACGACCCAGACCAGGTGCACGTAGTTCGGCTCGGTCGGATCGGTCAGGAGCCGGAGCCCCGCCTCCCCGGGCAGCCGGTTGCCCTTCCGGTTGTTACACGGCGAGCAGCTCGTGACCACGTTGTCCCAGCTGTTGCCGCCGCCGCGGGACACCGGGACGATGTGGTCACGGGTCAGGAACTGCCGACCCTTCAGCTCGCTCCGGTGCCGCCCGCAGTACTGGCACGAGTAGTCGTCCCGGGCGAAGAGGAAGGTGTTCGTGACCTGGCGGCGGAAACGCCTCGGCACGTGGACGTAACGCACCAGACGGATCACCGTGGGCCACGGCACCGTCTGCAGCTCGGAACGGAAGCGACGTGCGTCGTCCGCCTCCAGGACCTCCGCCTTCCCGTCGAGGACGAGCCGAACGGCACGGCGGGGGGAGACGATGGTGAGCGGCTCGAACGACGCGTTCAGGGCCAGGCAGCTCAGACCGACCTCCTCACCGATGCAAGAGAACCACCTTGCCCCCGAAGCTATTCCGAAGACCCGCCCGGCTCAATCCTGCTCGGTGCTCCCTGCGTGACCTCACAGTAGCGCCACGGGGTCGCGGTCGAGCGTCAGACGGACGTCCCCGGCAGGCAGGCTCGCCTCTTCGGCCAGTCGCCTGGCAACGCCGCCGAGCGCCCGGACCGATCCGGAGCGCAGCAGGAAGTGCCACCGCCAGCGCCCGTGCAGCCGCTCGATCGGCGCCGGGGCGGGCCCGACCAGCTCGACGCCCCGGAGGTGCGGGCGGATCCAGCGTGCCGCCTCCTCCGCCGCGCGAACCGCCAGAGACTGGTCCGGACTGCTGAGCACGACGTTGGCCACCCGGACGTGCGGGGGATACGACGGCCGGGAGCGCTCCGCGAGCTCCCGCTCGGCGAAGGCCTCGAAGTCGTGGGCCACGGCGGCGCGAATGGCGTAGTGCTCGGGCAGCGACGTCTGCACGATCACCTCTCCGCCCGGACCGCTCCGGCCGGCGCGACCGGCCACCTGACTGAGGAGCTGGAAGGTCCGCTCGCTCGCGCGGAAGTCCGGCAGGTGCATCCCGACGTCGGCGTTCACCGCGCCGACGAGGGTGACCCCCGGGAAGTCGAGGCCCTTGGCGATCATCTGCGTGCCCAGCAGGATGTCGACCTCCCCGCGGCCCACCCGCCCCAGGATCCGCTGGTGCGCCCACTTCCCGGAGGTGGTGTCTACGTCCATGCGCGCGATCCTCGCGCTGGGGAACGCCTCGGCGGTGACGCGCTCCACCTGCTCGGTCCCGAGGCCGCGGAAGGAGAGGTCCTTCGAGCCGCAGCTCGGGCAGCGCGTCGGCGCGGGTGCTTCGTACCGGCAGTGGTGGCACACGATGCGCTGCGTCACCCGGTGGTAGGTCAGGGAGATCGAGCAGTTGCGGCACTGCTCCACGTCCCCGCACTCGCGGCACTGCACGAACGACGAGTAGCCGCGGCGGTTGAGCAGCAGGATCGTCTGCTCCCCGCGCAGAAGGCGCTCGTCGACGGCCGCGACGAGCTCCGCGGAGAGAACGCCGGCCCCGCGCCCGGGGCGCTCCGACCCACCGGCGCGGCGGCGGAGGTCGACGACCCGGACCTCGGGGAGCCGGCCGCCCCCCACCCGCTCCGGGAGGAGCAGGCGCCGGAACTTGCCCCGGCCGGCGTTGTGCCAGGACTCCAGCGACGGGGTCGCGCTGCCCAGGACGCACACGGCCCCGTGCGACCTCGCGCGCACGACCGCGAGGTCTCGCGCGTGATACCGCGGCGCCTCGGACTGCTTGTAGCTCCCGTCGTGCTCCTCGTCGACGACGATTGCTCCGATGTCGTCGAGCGGCGCGAAGAGGGCCGAGCGAGCGCCGACCGCGATCGCCTTCTCCCCTCGCCGCAGGCTCCGCCAGGCGTCGTAGCGCTCCCCCGCCGAGAGCCCCGAGTGCAGGACCGCCACCCGATCCCCAAAGTGGGCCCGGAAGCGTGACACGGTCTGCGGCGTGAGCGAGATCTCGGGCACCAGGACGATGGCGCTCCTGCCTCGCGCCAGCACCTCGCGCAGGAGCTCGATGTAGACCAGCGTCTTCCCGGACCCCGTGATGCCCTGAAGGAGGAAGGGGGTCGGCGTCGACTCGTCGAGCGCGCCCACGAGGGCGTCCAGGGCCGCCTGCTGCGCCGGCGTCGGGGTGAGGGCGGGCGGCTCCTCCACCGGCGCGTCGACGAACGGATCGCGCATCTCCTCCTCGTCCACGACCTCCACCAGCTGCTTCGCCTCGAGGCCGGAGACGACGCCCCGACTGAAGCCGGCGTCTCCGGTCAGCCGCCGGAGCTCCGCGCTGCCCCCGGCCGCCTCCAGGAAACCGTACGCCTCCCGCTGCCGGCCCGCCCGGCCGAAGAGCTCGTCGCGCTCGGCGAGCGTCTCCAGGTGCCGGGTGATGCGGACGACGCGCCTCGTCTTCACCGTGGGGGGCGGAGGCGACACCGTCTCGTGCGTGAGGATCCCGCGCTCGGCCAGCGAACGCACCTCGGGCCAGACGGAGCCCATGTCGAGAGCCTTCCGGAGGGTGCGAACCCGCTGCGGCCCGTCCCGGCGGTGGAGCCACGCCACCACCCGGCGCTCCCGCGGACGGAGCTCCGCGGCGCGCGCCCGCTGCACGTAGTCCGGCGCGAGCGCCACGTAGTCCCGGGAGACGTCGGAGAGCAGCGCCGGCAGCGCGGAGCGCAGCGCGATGCCCAGCGGGACGACGTAGTAGTCGGCGATCCACGACGACAGCTCGAGGAGCTCCGCGGACGCGGTCGGGCGGGCGTCCAGCACGGCGGTAACCGTCCGGACCCCCGAGAGCCCCTCCGCGCGGCCGGGGCCGACGACCCAGCCGATGCGCTCCTCCCGCCGAAACGGCACCAGGACCCGGGTGCCGGGCGCCGGCACCCTCCCCCGGACCCGGTACGTGAAGGTCGAGAAGATCGGGAGCGGGAGCGCGACCTCGACGAAGGCGTCGTCCTGCTGCGTGGCCCGCCCCGCGCTCAATCGTCGAGCAGGAGGAAGATCTCGTCCTGAAAGCCGGTCGGCGTCACGAGCGGGCCCTCCGGACCCCAGTGCACGTTCACCTCGCTGCGCACCCCGATCTCGTCCGGAACGTAGATCCCCGGCTCGACGGAGAAGGCCACCCCCGGCAGGAGCCTGCGGTCGTCCCGTGTCTCGAGGTTGTCCAGGTTCGGGCCGCTCCCGTGCAGGTCGGTGTCGATCGAGTGACCCGTCCGGTGCACGAAGTACTCCCCCCAGCCGCGCTCCGCGATCACGCCTCGGGCGACGTCGTCGACCTCGAAGCCGCGCACCTCCTCGCCGGCCTCGAAGCGCTCGCGCAGGAAGGCGAGCGCGGCGTCGCGCGCGTCCCGCACCGCCTCCCAGATCTCCTGCGTGCGTGCGTCGACCGACGCCGCCATGGCGCCCATCCACGTCTGATCGGCCGGCACGGAGCCCGGGAACGCACCCCACAGATCGATGAGGAGGAGGTCCCCCCGCTCGATCGTCTCACCCGCGCCGACCGGCGCGTAGTGGGAGTCCGACGCCTTCGGCCCGATCGCCACGATGCACGAGACGTGGTCGGTCAGGCCGGCTCCGTGGAGCTCGGCGACGATCCACTCGGAGAGCTCGCCCTCGGTCGTGGGGGCGCCGTCGCGGATCGCCTGCGCGGCGCGGTCGAAGGCACGGCGTGCCACGTCGCGCACGATCTCGGAGGCCTTTCGGTGCTCCTCGAGCTGCTCGGAGCCCAGGACCGAGTGGAAGGCCGACACCAGGTCTCCGGAGCTGGCGATCTCGACGCCGTGCTGGAGGAGGACACCCGCCGTGCCCGCCGGCACGTAGTCGAGCGTGGGGACCGCCCCGCCCGGAGACACCTCCATGGCGACCCTGCCGAGCCCGCCCACCAGCTCGGCCAGGCGCTCGTCCAGCTCCCGCCATCCCGAGTAGCTCCGGCGCCCGAACGGCCAGTGCCGCCACGACGACGCCTCGATGGCGTGGATGAGAGCGACCGGCTCCCCCTCGGCGGGGACGAGGACGAAGGCGCGCCGCGTCGTCTTGCCGAGCCCGAGCAGCGCCACGGGAATCGGATTGATGTGGTGGAACTCGTAGAGGAGCCACCCGTCGAGGTCCTGCTCACGGAGCGCGGCCTGGACCCGCGAGACTCCCTCCTCCGTGCACAGCAGCGCCTGGGACACCTGACTTCTCCTTTGAAATCGGTCGGTTCGCGGTCAGTCCTTCTCGGAGCCGGCGTCCGGCTCCCCGCCGAAGAGGGGAAGCCCCGCCGTCTCGGGCGAGGCCCCGGGCTCCTCTTCCTTCTCGGGCGGGACTCCGGGGTCCCCGTCGTCGTCGGGCGAGGTTGCGGGCAGCCCTTCCGTCTCACCGTTCCTCACGCCCGTCCCGCCCGCCGACGCGCTCGTCGCCCCGCGTACCGCCTCGCCGCGACGCTCCCGCTCGGGTCCGCCCGCCTTTCGACCCCGCAGGAGGTCGAGGCCGAGGATGCGCTCGTTGGTGAGGAGCCGGTGGACCTCGTTCTCCCGCGCGATGGCGGCGCTCACCCCCTTCCACCCCCAGATCTTCCACGCGCGGCGCAGGATCGCCATGCGCTCACCCAGGGAGAAGAGCTCCGCGAAGTCGGGAAAGGGCTTGACCACCGTCGGTCGGAACGAGGTCTCCTCGTCCGACCAGTCCTCGACGTGGATGTCGTCGACGCCCGCCTCCCGGAGGAGACGGCGCCATTCCACGACCATGAGCGGGCGGGCACCGAGGTGCTCCGAGAGCACGCGTCGGCGCTCCTCGTCGACGGGCGCCTTCCACACCAGCTGCACCAGGACGATGAAGCCGCCCGGCTTCGTGACCCGCACGAGCTCCCGGACGGCGTCCGCGGGCTCGCAGTGGTTGCTCAGCCCGATCTCGCCGATGGCGATGTCGAAGATCTCGTCGCGATACGGCAGGGCGTCGGAGCGTCCCTCCTGGAACTGGAGGCGGTCCCCGGCCTTCACCTCCCGACGCCACGCCTCGGCGACGTCGACCATGGCCGGATCGATCTCCACGCCCGCCGCGGTCACCCCGAACTCCGACACGAAGTATTCGAGCGGCACGCCCTTGCCGGCCGCCACGTCGAGCACTTCGAGGCCGGGGGCCATCTCGGTGAGGAGGGCGATCTGCCGGTAGAGGGCCTCCCCACCCGGAGGGAAGAGCCGCCGTGGGCTCAACCGGACGAGGTCGAGCATCGAGGGAACGGCGTCGGAACGCATGACCGTGGAAGGTACGGAGCCGGAAGACGGGGGCAACGCGCGCCGCCCCTCCGCCTCAGCCCTCGGGACCCTCGAGCCCCGCGAGGGCACGGATCACGGCAACGGCGCCGTGGCCGAGCCGCTTCGGGTCGTAGCCGCCCTCCAGAAGCGCGACCACCCGGCCGTCGCACGCAGCGGCGGCGACGTCGACGACGTGCCGCGTCATCGTCCAAAGGTCCGCCGGCTCGAGCAGCAGGTCGCCCAGCGGGTCGCCGGCCATGCAGTCGAAGCCCGCCGACACGAGCACGAAGTCGGGCGTGAAGTCGGTCAGCGCGGTCCGCACGGCCCGCTCGAAGGCGGCACGGTGCTCGGGTGCCTGCGTTCCGGCGCGCAGCGGAACGTTCAGCGTCGTGCCCGTCCCGTCCCCCGCTCCGCGCTCGTCCGCCCCGCCCGTTCCCGGGTAGTGCGGCGCCTGGTGGAGGGACACGAAGAAGACGCTCGGGTCGTCATAGAACGCGTCCTGGGTGCCGTTGCCGTGGTGCACGTCCCAGTCGAGGATCAGCACGCGCTCGGCCAGCCCTTCGGCCTGCAGCGCGCGCGCGGCGACGGCGACGTTGTTGAAGAGGCAGAAGCCCATGGCCCGGTCCGGCGTCGCGTGGTGGCCCGGCGGCCGGGTGGCGACGAAGGCGTTGGCCAGCTCCCGCCCGGCGACCGCCCGGCACGCCTCGATGGCGGCGCCGGCGCTGCCCACGGCGGCGTCCCACGAGGCGCTCGAGACCTTCGTGTCCGGATCGATCGAGACGATGCGGTCCGACGCCTCGGCCTCCGAGCAGGCGTCGTGGACCGACTCGATCAGCGCGGCGGTGTGCACCCGCTGGAGCTCCGCGCGCGTCGCCTCCGTGGCCTCGCGCTGCTCGACGTGTCCGTGCAGCGTGAGCAGGTCTTTCCCGACGCTCGAGGCCAGAAAGCGCAGCCGACCCTGATGCTCGGGATGCCCCCACCCGGTGTCGTGCAGCGGGGAGGCCGGGTGCAGGTAGAATCCGGTCAGCGGAGTCATGACGGGCGAGGCGTGAGGGGCCCTCCCTGCCGGCTCGTCGCCGGCCCGGAAGGTCAGGCCGCGCCCACCGGCTCCGTGAGCGAGGCGATGCGCTCCTGGATCGAGCGGACCTCCCGACGACGCGCGCGGAGCGCAATCAGCGCGTCGACCGCCGCCGAGGTCGCCGACATCGTCGTCAGGTACGGCACCCCGTACGTGATCGCGGCGCGCCGCATGGCGTAGTCGTCGTACTGCGATTTCTTGCCGAGCGGCGTGTTGATCAGCAGCGCGATGTCTCCGGTGACGATGTGGTCGACGATGTTGGGGCGGCCCTCGCCGACCTTGAAGACCAGCCGGGACGGAACGCCGAGCCGGACGATGTGCTCCTGCGTCCCCTTGGTGGCCATGAGGTCGAAGCCCAGATCGCGCAGGCGGCGCAGCATCGGCGTCACCGTCTCCCGATCCCGCTCGTTCACGGTGACGATGACCGTCCCTTCCTCCGGCAGCACGTTGCCGGCGGAGACCTGCGCCTTGGCGAACGCCATCCCGAAGGAGTCGTCGAAGCCCATGACCTCCCCGGTCGAGCGCATCTCGGGACCGAGGAGCACGTCCACGTCGAAGCGGTTGAAGGGGAACGCCGCCTCCTTCACCGCGATCCCCGGCACGGGAGGCTCGTGCGGCACGTCGAGGTCGGCCAGCCGCTCGCCGGCCATGATGCGCGAGGCGAGCCGCGCCAGAGGGACCCCGGTCGCCTTGCTCACGAACGGCACGGTACGCGACGCGCGCGGGTTCACCTCCAGCACGTACACGACGTCGTCGCGGATGGCGTACTGGACGTTCATGAGCCCGACCACGCCGAGCTCCAGCGCGAACTTCCGTGTGAGGTCCCGGATCTCGTCGAGGACCTCGGGGGAGAGCATGTACGGCGGCAGGACGCACGCCGAGTCGCCCGAGTGCACGCCGGCGTCCTCGATGTGCTGCATGATGCCGCCGATGACGACGTCGGTGCCGTCCGAGAGGGCGTCGACGTCCGCCTCGAAGGCGTCCTCGAGGAAGGAGTCGATGAGCACCGGATGGTCGGGCGACGCGCGTACCGCCTCCTCGAAGTACTGCCGGAGCGACTCCTCGTCGTAGATGATCCGCATGGCGCGTCCGCCGAGCACGTAGCTCGGCCGCACCAGCACCGGGAAGCCGATCCGCGCAGCGACCTCGAGCGCCTGCTCCTCGCTCGTGGCCATCCCGTTGTTCGGCGTGCGCGCGCCGATCTTCCGGCATACCTCGTCGAAGCGGTCGCGATCTTCCGCCCGGTCGATGGCGTCGACCGAAGTGCCGAGTACCGGCGCCCCGAGCTCCTCGAGACCCTCGGCGAGCTTCAGCGGCGTCTGACCCCCGAGCTGCACGATGATGCCCTTCGGCTTCTCGACGTGGAGCACCTCGAGCACGTCCTCGAGCGTGAGGGGCTCGAAGTAGAGCTTGTCGCTGACGTCGAAATCGGTGGAAACCGTCTCCGGGTTCGAGTTGATCATGATCGTCTCGAAGCCGGCCTCGCGGAGCGCCAGCACCGCCTGGACGCAGCAGTAGTCGAACTCGACCCCCTTCCCGACCCGGTTGGGGCCACTCCCTAGCACCGCGATCTTCTCGCGGTCGGTCGGCACGCTCTCGGTCTCGGCCTCGTACGACGAGTAGAAGTACGGCGTCTCGGCGGGAAACTCGCCCGCGCACGTGTCGACGACGTTGAAGGTGGCGCGGATCCCCAGCTCGTACCGCCGGCTTCGAACGGTCGCTTCGTCCTCGCCCCGGAGCTCGGCGAGCTGCAGGTCGGAGAAGCCCTCCCGCTTCATGGCGCGCAGCAGCTCGGGCGTGACCTCGTCGGCGTCGGCGTAGCGGCGCTCCCACTCGATGATCTGCAGGAGCTGGTCCAGGAACCACGGGTCGATCTTGGTGGCCTCGAAGATCTCGGGGATCGAGATCCCCTGCTCGAGGGCCCGCTTCAGCTGATAGGGTCGGTTGGGCGTCGGGCGCCGCAGGGCCCCGATGAGTCGCGGCTTCTCGTCGCTCTGCAGACCGTCGTCCTTCAGCGTCCGGCCGGTGACCCAGCCGTGGCGCCCGGTCTCCAGCCCGCGAAAGCCCTTCTGCCAGGCGCTCCGGAACGTCCGCCCGATCGCCATCGTCTCGCCCACGGCCTTCATCTGCACGCCGAGCGTGTCGTCGACCTCGGCGAACTTCTCGAAGGCGAAGCGGGGGAGCTTCACCACCACGTAGTCGAGCACCGGCTCGAACGAGGCGGGCGTGTTCCTGGTGATGTCGTTGGGCAGCTCGTGCAGGTGGTACCCGACGGCCAGCTTCGCGCCGACGCGGGCGATCGGGAAGCCGGTCGCCTTGGAGGCGAGCGCGGACGACCGGGACACCCGGGGGTTCATCTCGATGACGACCATCTCGCCGTCCTCGGGATTGACCGCGAACTGGATGTTGCAGCCACCCGCCTCCACGCCGATCTCGCGGATGATCGCGATGGCGGCGTCCCGCATCTCCTGGTACTCGACGTCGGAGAGCGTCTGGGCCGGCGCCACGGTGATCGAGTCGCCCGTGTGCACGCCCATCGGATCGAAGTTCTCGATGGTGCAGACGATGATCACGTTGTCGATCCCGTCCCGGACCACCTCGAGCTCGTACTCCTTCCACCCGATGATCGAGCGGTCGATCAGGACCTCGGTAATCGGCGAGGCGTCGAGGCCCTTGCGGACCTGAGCCTCGAACTCCTCGCGGTTGTACGCGATGCCGCCGCCGGTTCCGCCGAGCGTGTACGCCGGACGGATGATCGACGGGTAGCCGGTCGACTCGACGATCTCGAGCGCCTGATCCAGCGTGCGGGCGAACCCGCCCGTCGTGACCTTGAGACCGATGCGCTGCATCGCCTCGGCGAACTTCTCGCGGTCCTCGGCCTTCTCGATCGAGTCCTGGTTGGCGCCGATGAGCTCGACCCCGTGCTTCTCGAGCACGCCCGCGCGGTAGAGGTCCATCGCCACGTTGAGCGCCGTCTGTCCGCCCATCGTGGGCAGGAGGGCGTCGGGCTTCTCCCGCTCGATGACCTTCTCGACCCACTCGGCGGTGATCGGCTCGATGTACGTCCGATCCGCCACGTCCGGATCGGTCATGATCGTGGCGGGGTTGGAGTTCACCAGGACGACCCGGTAGCCCTCCTCACGCAACGCCCGGACCGCCTGCGTGCCCGAATAGTCGAACTCGCACGCCTGGCCGATGATGATCGGGCCGGAGCCCAGGATGAGGATCGTCTCTAGGTCGTCGCGTCGGGGCACGGGCGTCGGGGGGGACGAGGCCGCGACGAGGACGACGGCGCGTCAGGCGTCACCGGACTTGCCGGACTCCTTGCGCACCGCGGTGATCAGCACCAGGGAGAAGCCGCCCCAGACGAACGCCATGATCACGAGCATCGTGATCCACGTCGCTGGCGTCATGCGCGACTCCCCCGGCCCTCGGCGGCCGTGTGGTCGGTGATTCTGCGAGTTCAGCAGGGCCGAGCGCAGACCCGGAGGGGGTGCGAAAACCGGCCCGCGTAAGGTGGCGCAAGCGTCCGGGGGGAGCAAGCGACCCCGGACGCGAAGGCTCGCGGCTTTTCGGCGCGGCGAGCCTGCCGTCGCGTCCCCGCGCGGCGTCGCTTCAGCGCTCGATCGAGGCCTCGACGCGCGGGACGAGGAGGAGCCGGTTCGAGGTGTCGGCCGCGCTCACCACGCGGACGAAGGGACCGTCCATGCCCAGGTCGTCCGCCTCGATGGCGAAGCGAAGCGTTCCCCCCACGGGATCGACGAGGACCACGCGGTGCACACCCGCTCGCCCCGGGGCGGGAGCCGAGTAGACCCGGGTCTCCCCTCGGCCCTGGAAGCCGCGGATGGCGGATCCTTCCACCTCGAGCACCACCGCGCCCAGAGCCTCCCCCGTGACACGAGCCTCGAGGGTGCCCGGCCCTTCGGGACCCGAGTCGCAGCCGCTCAGGAGGACGGCCGCCAGCAGGCTCCCCGCCAGCCGCCTCATCGGGCCCCGCCCTCGCGCTCCGGCACGATCACGATCGTGGTCCGGTAGCTCTCGGCGGCCGGCGACGCGAGCGCCGCTTCGAGCGGGAGCCCGGGGTTGGCCAGGATCCACGCCCTCAGGTCACCCACGTCGTACGATCCGTACCGGTTGCCCTGACGGTTCAGGAAGTTGACCTCCGCCGCGTCGAGCGGTGCACCATTCAGGAGGAAGTGGGACAGGAGCCGCTCGACGTCGATGACCGGGGCAACGAGGTCGAGCGTGACCGTACCGGTGGCGGGCAGGCCGGTGGCGTCGACCGCGCGCACGGTCAGCGCGAAGCGGCCGACGTCCTGCGAGGCGCCGGTGATGCGGCCGGAGGCGGACATGGCGACCCCGACCGGGAGCCCGCCCCCGACGATGTTCCACTGGACCGGCGCCGTCCCCTGCTCGACCTCGAGCTGCACGTCGAGCGCCGTGGCCGCGGGAAGCTCCACCGTCGTTTCTGCGACGGCGAAGACGAGCCGGAAGTCCGCCCCCGCATCCAGCGGGGCGTCCATGGAGAATGCCGCGGGGTTCCCCTGACCCGAGAGCGCTCCCGTCCACGCCTCGAAGGCGAAGCCCGTCCGCGGCACCGCCGTCAGGGACACGCTCTGTCCGGCGTCGAACCAGAGGTCCGGCGAGGGGGGCGTGCTCGAGAAGGTGGCGGGCACGATCCCCGCCGGCGCACCGGTCAGCGTCAGGGCCAGCTCGTACTGCGTCCCCCCGAAGTCGGCCACGTACTCCGAGTCTCCGATCGGTGCCACCACCGTGCGGACTCTGGGAGCCCCGGCGTCGTCCTGCCAGCCGAGGAAGGGGCGCCGCGCCCCCGGGCCGAGCGCCTCACCGGCCACCACCTCGACCTCGTGCTCCACGAAGGGGAGGGAGACGATGTCGAAAGGGCTGGGGCCCGGATCCTGCCCGTCGACGGTGAATAGGCCGGAGCTGCCGGCCGCGCCCTGAGCACGCACGCTCAGCGTCGTGCGCCGCGTCGCGAGCCGGAACGTCACGTCGTCTCCCGCGTCCACGATGTCGGCCACGGTGAGCACCGACGCGCCTCCGCCCCACGTCGTGCTCGCCGGCCACGACGCCGCGTGGAAGCCCGTGTTGCCGGAGCTGCCCGGGAAGGGGTCTCCGTCGTCGCCCCGGCCCCGCCCCGCGCCGAGGTCGTCCGCCCCGTCGGCCTGACGGAGCCAGACGCCGAGGTGCGTGCCGGCGTTGACCCGATTCGCCGCCCAGGTCGCGTTCACGAGCGCCGGATCGATCTGCCACACGAGGAGGCCCTCCTCGTGCAGCGTCTGGTCGTACCCGATGCGCTGGCGGTTCTCGAGGAGGTAGTACTCGCCCGATCCGTCCTGGGCGTCGACCCGGTATACGGTGTCGCCCGTCTCGACGGGCGGAAGGCGCACGCTCCCCAGATCGGTGCCGGCGGGGATCGTCACCACCTCGACCCACCCGAGCGCCGCCTTGCTCCACGCGCCCATGTGGCACGGCAGCTCCGGCGTGGCGTCGTCGCATCCCCACGAGCCCGAGGACATGAGGTCCCAGGTGCCGACGCCGCTGTGCCCGCCGTTCGTGTCGTAGAGGTCGGGGAGTCCGAAGGCGTGACCGAGCTCGTGCGTGAAGACCCCGATCTCGGCGAGCTGCCCGCCCGAGCACGCGAGCGCGGGCTGGATCGTGTAGTCGTCGACGTAGATGAAGCCGCCGCCCGCGCGCGGCGAGGAGGTCTGGAAGGCAGTGCCGAACGGCGCCGACAGGGTCCAGCGGTGGGACCAGATCCGGTCGTCGCCGCCCGGGCCACCGCACTCCCCGCCACGCGTCGGCTGGATGACCGCGAGGACGTCGACGAAGCCGTCGTCGTCCCCCGAGTTGGGCACGCCGTCCGGACCGTCGTTGTCGAACTCGCCCCAGTCCACGCCGGAGACGGCGTCGAGGAGCTCCCAGACGAAGTTCCACGCCCCCGCCCCACCCAACCCGGGATACGGCGGCCCGGGGATGCCGCTCTCACCGGCGGTGTACGCGGTGTCCGCCCGCGGCGCGCGGACCCACGGGAGGACCTGACCGAGGAGATCGACTCGCCCGCCGGAGACCTCGTCGTAGTAGTCGGTGATCGTTCCTTCGGCGGCTCCGAAGTAGGCGCTCTGGATCTGCGACGCGGGAAAGGGCGGCGTCGCCCCCGAGTTGTCGTAGAGCCCGAGGAGGACCGGAACGAGATAGGTGCCCTCCACCGGTCCGTTCCGGGGGCCCAGGGAGTACGCCGGATCGTCGACGGAGCCACCCCGCGCGGCGGGGAAGCGAAGCAGCTCGAGGTCGATGCCCCGCGCGCCCTTCCAGGCCCGACGGAAGTCGAAGGCGCCGGGGTCGGCCGCCCTCGCCCGCCGATAGCCGTCGGGCACGGGGGTCCCGTACCGGCGCCCGAGCATCTCGACGTCCTGCGCCACGGCGGGCGCCGCGGCCGCGAAGGCCGCGAGCACGACGGCTGCGCGAGCGGGCGCCCCACGACCGAACGAGCTCGTCGGGCGCGGGCGGGCGCGGCGGGTAGGTGTGGATTCGGGCATGGTGGGGTCGGAGGCCCGGGGTCGGGGCGCTCCGGGGCCCTACACGACGCGCGGAAGCGGGGTTCCTACCGCGAGACGTCCTCGCCGCGGATCTCCAGCTCCGCCGCCACCGCGCGCAGGCCGTCGATCACGTTCTGGATGTGCTCGGACCGCTCGAGACCGAGGAGCTCGATCCCGCGCTGGACCTCCTCTCGGCTGACGCCCGCCGCGAACTGCCTGTCCTTGAGCTTCTTGGTGACCGACTTGGGCTTCAGGTCGTCGATGCCGGTGGGCCGGACGAGGCAGGTGGCGAAGACGAGGCCGGAGAGCTCGTCGCACGCGACCAGGACCTTGTCGAGCTCCGTGGTCGGCTCGACGCCGGTGAAGTCCGAGCGGTGCGCCAGGATCGCGTGCACGACCGGCTCGGGATAGCCGGCCTCCCGCAGATGCTCGACCGCGGTGAGCGGGTGGTTCTCCGGGTGCTTTTCCCAGTCGAGGTCGTGGAGGAGCCCCGCCAGGCCCCACAGATCCTCGTCCTCGCCGCGCATGCGGGCGTAGTGCCGAACGGCGGCCTCCACGGCGTACATGTGCTTGCGGAGACCCTCGTTCTCGACCCACTCCTCGAGGAGGGCGACGGCGTCGTTGCGGTCGGGCATGGCCTGTCGGGGTTCGGCGGCTCGGTGCGGACGGGCGAAGCTGAGGAGCCGCCACCCCGCGGTCAACCGCGTCGGCTCACACCCGGGACGAGGGGCAGAGGTGGGAGATCGTGCACGCCTCGCAGCGCGGCTTGCGGGCGTCGCAGACGCGCCGGCCGTGCCAGATGAGGAGGTGCGCCAGCATCGTCCAGCGCTCCGACGGGAAGATCGCCATGAGGTCCTGCTCGATCTTCTCGGGCGTCTTCTCCTTCGTGAAGCCGAGCAGCGTCGACAGCCGCTTGATGTGGGTGTCGACGACCATGCCCTCGTTGATCCCGAAGGCGTTGCCGAGCACGACGTTGGCCGTCTTGCGACCGACCCCCGGGAGCGCGGAGAGCGACTCGATCGTGCGCGGCACGACGCCGTCGTGCTCCTCCAGCAGGCCCCGGGCGAAGCCGATGATGTTCTTCGCCTTGTTCCGGTAGAAGCCGGTGGTGCGCACGATCTCCTCGACCTCCTCCTGCCGCGCGCCCGCCAGCGCCTTCGCGTCCGGGAAGCGACGGAAGAGCTCCGGCGTGACCATGTTGACGCGGACGTCCGTCGTCTGGGCCGAGAGGATCGTGGCCACCGCGAGCTGGAACGGATTCTCGAAGTCGAGCTCGCAGTGCGCGTCCGGATACTCCTCCGCCAGGAGGTCGTAGACCTCGGCGGCCCGCTCGATCCTGGCCTTCTTCGACTCTCTGGGCATCGGCTTCGGACTAGAGGTTCACACGAAGGTACGGCAGCGCCGAGGGCTCCGGCCCGTCCCCCTCGGTGGCGGGCGCGGCAGGGGCCTCGTGCGGCTCCCCCGGCTCCCGGGCGTCGGGACGCGACGCGACGTGCGCGAAGAAGCGCGCCAGGAGCTTGAGCACCTCGCCGGCGGTGGCGAAGGCGTACAGCCCGTCGAGCTCCGCGCCCGGCATCGTCGTCGAGAAGTCCCCGCCGTCCCCCCGGGCGTCCGCGTCCAGCCAGCCCGGGGCGTCGGCGAGCGGCGCCTGCGGGAGCGGGACCACGCCGAGACCCGTCCGGTCCGGGCGCAGCGCGGTCGCCAGAAGCGCGTGAAGCACCTCGCCCTCGTCGCGAGCCGTCACCTTCCAGAACACGCCGTCGACGGACTGGGGCACGCCGGCCCCGTCGTCGAGCCAGAACAGGTGGCGCGGCAGCTGCAGGTAGCCCGCCGAGGCGGGCGGGATCGGCTCCCCGTCCGGAGCGCCCTCCACGAGATAGCGAGCCGCCCCCGCGGTCAGCAGGTGGACGTGCAGGCCGGCCCTGGCCAGGTGGAGCGCATGGAAGGCGAGCGATCCGTACTGGAGGATCGCCTCGTCCGGAGCGTCGTCGCCTTCGACGCGGCGGATGAAGTCGGTGACCGTGCCCATCGTCACGAAGGCGTGCGGATCGTGGACGTCGGCGCCGCGACCCGCGGATTCCTCGGACACCCGGGACCACAGCGCCTCGGCTTCGGCCGGATCGGAGAAGAGGAGCTCGAACGGGGTCAGCCGCGCGTACGCGTCATGGAGGGACATGCCGAGCGCTACCCCTCTCCCGGCGCCGGTTCCGCCGGGGCCGCGGACTCGAGCACGTCGAGACCGGTGGCGCCGAAGGCCCGCTTGAGGCTCGCCCACCATCCCCGGCGTCGGACGAGCACGATCTCCAGGAAGCCGTCGGGCTCCGGAGAGCCGTCGGCGGCCCCCGGGGGTCCCGCTCCGTCCGGCCACTCGACGAGCACGAAGTGCACGTCACCCAGCTCCTCGGGCCGGGGGATCGCGTACGGGGCGTCGTTCCACCGGAAGTGGATCCGCTCGGCGGCCGCGAACGCCTCGTCCGTCCATTCCTGCTCCAGATACCACGCCTTCTCCACGCGATACAGCCCGGGCTCGACCTCGTCACCGTGCTGCCAGTACCAGGGATCGAACGGCTCGTCGTCGAAGCGCTTGAAGGTCTCGTCGGCGGCGTAGTCGACCCCCTCCAGCGCATCGTCTCCGGCCAGCGACTCGAGGTGGTGCCGAAGCTCGTGCGTGAGCGTCTCCCACGCCTCCTCCTCCCAGTCGAAGTCGTCGCTCCTGCGCGCGAGCTCCTGGAAGGAGCCCCAGTACAGCGCGATGACGGAGCGGGTCGTCTCCGACGAGCCGAAGTCGGAGAGGTGCTCCTCCGTGAGACATTCGCCGAGCGTGAAGACGTCCGGGCGCTCGGGATGCGCCACCGCGTCGCGCCGGACGACCAGGCCGTCGACTCCCGCCTTGTACGCCGCCGGGATCTCCTCGTACGCCTCGCGCGCGAAGCGCTCGAAGTCGTGGAACTTCACGAGAACCGATGCGGGAACGGATCGGTGCGCCGCCCGCGCCAGGGCCGCCCCGTCATGGCGTGCCGGTCAGTCCCCGGCCGTCCGTTCGTCGTGTCGGGTCACCGCGGACGCCAGCCTGCCGTTGAGCGCCAGGAGCACGACGATCACGATCGCGAACTGGATGACGACCGACCCCACGTTGTACGGGCTGAACAGCGTCCATGTGGCGGCGAAGTCGTCACTGCGCGCGCTCCACAGGAACCAGACGGCCAGGAAGACCGCCTCGAGCGCCACGAGCCGGATCGCCCAGTCCCACCAGGCTCCGATGCGGATGTCCGAGCCCTCCTGGTTGATGAACGACTCGCGGAACTTCGTGACGCCGTACTTCAGCACCGCGAAGGCGAAGAAGAATCCCGAGACCATGAGCGCGACGCCCCAGACCCAGTCCTGGTTCTGGAAGATCTCGAGCTTGAGCGCGCTCGGCGTGCCGAAGACGAGCACCGCGCCGGCCACGATCGTGAGCGCGCGGCCCCGCTCCATCCCGAGGTCCATGAGCACGCGCGACGCCATCTCGATCATGGCCACGAGGCTCGTCCAGGCGGCGAAGACCAGCGCCAGGAAGAAGAGCGCCTGGAAGAAGCGCCCGGCGGGGATCTCCTGGAAGAGCTGCGGGACCCAGATGAACGTGAGCCCCTCGTTGCCCGACGTGGCCAGCATCTGCTCGGCCTCGACCACGGGCATCACCGAGAAGACCGTGCACAGCACCATGATGCCCGCCAGGAGCGACATGGAGTTGTTCCCGAAGCCGATCACGAAGGCGTTGAGCGCCGTGTCCTCCCGGGCGCGCATGTACACCGCGTACGTCAGTACCAGGCCCCACCCCGCCCCGGTGTCCCAGGCGTTCTGCGTGAGCGCCTCGATCCAGATCCGCCAGTCGGCCAGCTCCGAGAGCTCGGGCGTGAAGAGGAAGGCGAGCCCTTCGGAGGCCCCCGGCAGCGTGAGCGCCCGGATGGCCAGCACCACGACCAGCACGATCAGGCTCGGGATCAGGATGCGCGCGGCCGTCTCGATCCCCTTCACGCCGCGGGAGACCACGAAGACCGCCATGCTCAGCGCCACGACGTGCGTCACCACCGCGCCCGGGGTCGAGTGGAAGCCGTCCCAGAAGGCGCTCGGCGTGGCGCCCGGCACTTCCCCGGTGAGCGTCCCCACGAAGAAGCGGATCGTCCACCCCATGACGACGCTGTAGTAGAAGCCGATCGCCGCGGCCACGAACGCGATCCACGCGCCCATCCACGCGAAGCCCGGCCCGAGCGTCTTCACGAAGGCGCCGACCGCACCCCTCCGCATCGCCTTGCCCATGGCGAACTCGAGGATCGGCCGCGGCACCGACCACGCCAGCAGGAAGACCGCCCACGCCACGAGGAAGGAGCCCCCGCCGTTGCTCGCCGCGATGCGCGGGAAGCGCCAGATGTTTCCGGTCCCGACCGCCATCCCCAGCATGGCCAGGAGCATGCCCCAGCGGGACGAGAAGACTTCGGACCTCGAGGACACGGGGCGGCTCCGGGGCGGCGTGGGCAGGGAGGTCACGAACGTGACGAAGCGCCGCGCAGTATATCCCTACTCGAAGACGTACGCGATCGCCTGCGCGGCCTGCTCCAGCGACTCCACGGTGAGCGTGGCGAGCGCGTCGAGCTCCTTGAGCGCGTGCACGTGCTCCTCGGCGCGCACGAGCACGAGCGGCAGACCGAGCGCCACCGCGGCGCCCGCGTCCGCGGCTGTGTTCCACTGCTTGTACTTCGGCCCGAAGTAGGCCACGCACAACTCGGCCCGCTGCATGAGCACGCGGGTGCGCAGCGTGTTCACGCGCGCACCCTGGAGGTCACGGTACCGAGCGTCGGGTTGCTCGCCGAGGATGTCCTCGCCGACGTCGTCCGAGCGGTCGTGGACCTCCTGGGGTCCCACGATCTCGGCCTCGACCTCGAGCGTGTCGAGGTGGCGCCGGAGCTCGTCGCGCCACTCCGAGTGGATCTCGCCGGCGGCGTAGATGGTGATGTCGTCCATGATGTGGTCCGAATTCGGGGCAGGCGTCGATTTCAGGGTCCGGTGGCCCAGCACGCGATCCCTCCCGGGAGCTGGCCGATGATCCGCACGACGCCGTACGAGATGAAGCAGGTGGTGGCGGAGCCTTCCTCGCTGGCGAGCACCATCCACCCGTTGTCCTCGACCCAGAGCGGCGTCACGTCGACACCGTCGGGGATCTCGAAGCGGGGGTTCGCGGAGCGCAGCGAGTCGAGCGACGCGGTGTAGTGGTAGTTCTGGCTGAAGAAGATCTCCTCGGACATCGCCATCGTGCGCAGTGTCTCGAGCGGGAGGCCGGCCTCCTCCCGGGCGACCCGGGCGAAGCTCGGCGGCACGCCGTCCGAGGCGGCGACGGCGGCGGCCAGCCGTGTCGGCTCGCCGACCGCCGATCCGGAGCCGTCGGAGAGGGCGTACAGCCGCACGTGCTCGACGCCCAGCTCGTCGCGCCACCGGCCCAGGAGCCAGTCGGGCCCGCTGTCCAGGACGCGCGTGTCCGCCGGCGTCGTCAGCGTCGCGACCGGACGGCCCTCGAGGTCGTGGATGCGCCATTCCACCGATGTGCCCGGCGCCGGCGCCCTGGCGTCGGTCACCCACAGGTGGCCCTCACGGGTCACCCGCCCGTACCGGTGCCCGACCCGATCGAGGGACGGCAGCGCGTCGAGCGCGGTGGCGACGACCGCCCGATCCGTCGGATCGAGCGGGCTGTCGACGATCGTGCGTCCCCACACCCACTCGTCGAAGGGGAAGGCCTGCTCCTCGGGCATCGGCCGGGCACCGAGGTAGCTCCCGTCGGCCGGGTCGACGAGCGAGATCCGCTGCTGGTACGTGTCGAAGACGAGAAGCGTGTCCGGATGGACCGCCCGCACCCGATCGAGGATGCGGTACTCGCCCGGTCCCTCGCCCTGCCGTCCGGCCGCGACCAGGAAGACGCCGCTCTCGTCGTAGAAGCGCAGCTCCTTCGAGCCGTCGTTGGCGACGACGACGCGCCCGTCGTCGAGCCGGGTCGCGCTGCTCACCTCGTGCAGGAGATATGGCTCGTCTCCCTCCTGGACGCCGATGTCGAGGAGCGGCTCGGTCGAGAGCGTCCACGCGGCCACCATCTCGGCGGCCCCGTCCCCGACCGTCCCGTCGTCGCCGTCCCCGCATGCCGCGAGGGCGAGGCCCGCGGGCACGAGTCCCGCCAGGAGGAATCCCGTATTCGGTCGCTTCATGCCCCTCCCTCGTCTCGGTGCGCGGCGCGAGGTCACGCCAGCGCGTTCACGACGTCATCCAAGCCGCTCCCGGATCCACCCGACGACCTTGTCGGAGGCCACGCGGACCTGCTCGAGCGTGTCCCGGTCGCGGATCGTGACGGTCCCGTCGTCGACGGTCTCCCCGTCCACGGTGATGCACCACGGCGTGCCCACCTCGTCCTGGCGACGGTAGCGCCGACCGATCGCGCCCGACTGGTCGTAGAACGACGGGATCGCGGCTGCGCGCAGCTCCGCGTTCAGCTTCTCCGCGATCTCGGGCATGCCGTCCTTCTTGACCAGCGGGAAGACGGCGGCCTTCAGCGGCGCGAGGGCCGGATTCATGGCCAGCACCACGCGGGTGTCGCCTTCGACCTCCTCCTCGCGGTACGCGTCGGCCAGAACGACCAGGGCGGTCCGGTCGACGCCCATCGAGGTCTCGACCACGTACGGCACGAAGCGCTCGTTGGTGGGCGCGTCGATGTACTCGAGCCGCTTGCCCGAGTACTCCTGGTGCCGGGCCAGGTCGTAGTCGGTCCGGTTGTGGATCCCCTCGAACTCCTTCCAGCCGAAGGGGAACTCGTACTCGATGTCGAACGCCTTCTTGGCGTAGTGCGCCAGCTCGTCCGGCCCGTGCTCGTGGAAGCGCAGCTTCTCCGGGCGGATGCCGAGGTCCCGGTGCCACTGCATGCGGATCTCCATCCACGTCTCGAACCACGCCTCGTCGTCGCCCGGCTTGACGAAGAACTGCATCTCCGCCTGCTCGAACTCCCGCGTGCGGAAGATGAAGTTCCCGGGGGTGATCTCGTTGCGGAACGCCTTCCCGATCTGCGCGATCCCGAAGGGCACCTTCTGACGGGCGGCGCCCTGGACGTTCAGGAAGTTGACGTAGATCCCCTGCGCGGTCTCCGGCCGGATGTACACCGTGGCCGACGAGTCCTCCACGGGCCCCATGAACGTCTTGAACATGAGGTTGAACAGCCGCGGCTCGGTGAAGGCGTCCTTGGTGCCGCACGTCGGGCACTGCCCGCCCTCCACCTCCGGCATGTCCGCGCGGAACCGCCGATGGCAGTTCGTGCACTCGACCAGCGGGTCCGTGAAGCCTTCCACGTGTCCCGAGGCCTCCCAGACGCGAGGGTGCATGAGGATGGCGGCGTCGAGCCCCTCGATGTCGTCTCGGCTGTGGACCATCGACGACCACCAGCGGTCCTTGATGTTCCGCTTGAGCTCGACGCCGAGCGGGCCGTAGTCCCACACCGAGCCGGTGCCCCCGTAGATCTCCGACGACTGGAAGACGTATCCGCGCCGCTTGGCGAGGGAGACCAGCTTGTCCATCAGCTCCGAAGACATCAGAAAGCCTTGAATTCCAAGGGTTTTCGGGGTGCCGCGAGCCGCGAAAGGTACCCGGCGCCACGGGGGGGATCAACGGCGAGAACCCGCCGGAACCGACCGGGTAGTATCTTCAGCGCCAGGTCCGGAGCGCGCGCCGGGCCGCGAGACTTCCGTGGAAGGCAGCGAACATGATCAGCTTCACCGACCGGGCCCGCGAGATGGTGCAGACCTTCCTCGGCGAAGACGGCGCCGACCAGGCGCTCCGGGTGAGCGTCGGCGGCTCCCCGAAGGCGCCCACCTTCGACCTCACGCTCGTCGACGCCGTCGAGCGCGCGCCCGACGAGCGGGACTTCGACGGCGGTGGCTTCCGGGTCTTCGTGAAGGAGCTCGATGCCGCGCTGCTCGACGGCGCGACCGTCGACTACGTGGAGCGCGTGAACGAGAGCGGCTTCGAGGTGCGGCCGGCCGCGCGCCCGGAGGCGCCTGCGCCCACGTCCGGCCGCGCGGCGCCGACCGGGGAGATCGCCGATCGTGTCCGCGAGGTGCTGGACCAGCAGGTCAACCCCGCGATCGCGGCGCACGGAGGCATGATCTCGCTGGTCGAGGTCGAGGACACCGACATCTACGTCGAGATGAGCGGGGGCTGCCAGGGCTGCGCCCTCTCGAGAATGACGCTGCGGCAGGGCGTGGAGCGCATGCTGCGCGAAGCCGTCCCCGAGCTGACCGCGGTCCACGACATCACGGACCACGCCTCGGGCGAGAACCCCTACCTCTGATCCGACGCATGGGGTGACGACGGCGAGGCCCGGGCGCCGGCCGAGGCGGGCGCGACTCGCGCCGCGGTACGCGGCACGGCTTCTCTCGTCCTGCGCGCTCCTCGTCTGCCTCGGCGTGGCTCTCGGCGCCTCGCCGGCGCCCGCGTCGGCGCAGACGTGCGAGCGCCCGTGCGTGGGGCCCGAGCGCGGCGCGATCATCGCCGGCGGCGGGGGCACGCTGTCACAGGAGATCTACCGCCGTTTCGTCCAGCTCGCCGGGGGCGCCGGCGCCCGTATCGTCGTCATTCCGACCGCAGGCACGGCGTACGGCGGACAGGACGGTTGGCGCGCCATCGAGGAGCTGCGCACGGCCGGCGTCGACAAGCTCGAGATCCTGCACACGCGCAGTCGGTCGGTCGCCGACCCGGAGGCCTTCGCCGCGCCCCTAGAGCACGCCACGGGCGTGTGGTTCTCGGGTGGGCACCAGTGGCGGCTCGTCGACGTCTACCTCGACACCGAGACGCACCGCGAGCTCGAGAAGCTCCTCGAGCGCGGCGGCGTGATCGGCGGCAACTCGGCGGGGGCGTCCGCGCTCGCGTCCTTCCTGATCCGTGGTGGGGAGTACAACGGGGAGATCGTCGCCACCGAGCGGGCGGACGGCTTCGGCTTCCTCCGCAACGTCGCCCTCGACCAGCACCTCTCCGAGCGGGGCCGGGAGTTCGAGATGTTCGAGGTCCTGCGCCGGGCGCCCCACGTCCTGGGCATCGGCCTGAACGAGGGCGCCGCGATCGTCGTCACGGGGGACCTGGCCAGGGTCGTCGGTGGCAGGGTGGCGATCTACGACATCACCGACCCGCTCACCCTCATCCCGATGCGCTGGCTGTCGCCGGGAGACGTGTACGACCTCGGCGCGCGCCGGATCGTCCTCTCGGAGGAAGGGCTCCGGGGCGGCTGAGTCCGGAGCCGCCGCAGAAGAAGCAGCCGCCCGCGCCTCCACCCCCGGCCCGCGGGTTCACCACGTTGTTGAAGATCGATCCGAAACGGTACTCGATCCCGAACGAGGTGAAGTAGCGGTAGCTCGTGGCCAGCTGGAGCTGCCTGAGCAGGACCTCCGCCTCCGTCGCCCCGCTCCGGGCCAGATAGAGCTGGTCTCGAATCCACGAGTACGACCCGGTCATCCGCACCGAGAAGCCCCGGAAGATCCGGATGTTGAAGCTCCCGAAGATGTCGACGCTGTACTTCGCGGGATCGTGCAGGTACTGGTTGCCGGTGACGGACGTCGTCCACCGTCCCCACGGCTGCACCAGCGCGAGTCTCGCCGTCAGCGAGTGCTGCCCGCGGCTTTCCCGGGTCCGGTCGAAGATCGTCGTGTCCTCGTACTCGTAGTGGACCGATCCGACCAGGTACTGGAGCGTCAGCGAGCGCCGCGTCGACTCCGCGTAGGGGAAGAAGTTGAACTCCAGCCCCGGCCGCACGCTCCAGCGCAGATCCTGGTTCTCCCGCGTGGACGTACCGACGTCCGCCCGGAGCCCCACGGACCAGCGATCGGTCAGGCTGCGCACCGCCAGCCCGTTCACGTCCCAGTCCTCGCGCCGCTGCTCGACGGTGACCGGCTCTCCGTCGTCGTCCTCGTAGTCGAACCGCTGGACGTTTCCGAAGTAGGCCGACTCGATCCGGTATTTCCACGTCTCCGTGGTGCGGCTCGCGTCGAAGCTGAGGTTGAAGTTGGTGAACTTCGACGTCGCCTCACCGTTCACGAAGGCGTTTCCGTTGACGGAGAAGACCCAGAACTTCCACGGGTCGTCCGCGGCCGTCGCCGCCCCGGGCCCCGGACCGCCCCGGGGACCCCCCGTGCCGGGAGCCTCCCAGGTCACCCGGAGGTTCGCCGCGGCCGGGGTGTCCTGGACGAAGCGCACCAGCCCCAGCCGCGTCCGATCCGCCAGGCCGCTCCGCGCGTCGTCCGAGGTGGCGTCGGCGGGCGTGGCGAAGGTGAGCTCGTGCTCCTCCCCCTCGAAGTCGCCGAGTCCGAGGAAGGCGAGGGTGTAGAGCCGTCCCCCTCCCCCGGTCTGGATCCACGTGATCAGGACGTGGACGTCGGCCACCTGCCGATCCACGACCCAGTTGACGAAGGGGAGCTCGCGCCGGAAGTAGTCGTCGTCCCGGCAGTCCGGCGCCTGACAGTCGAAGAACAGGTCGACGGCACCTCGCGGCTCGGCCGGAGCCTGCGCGTGCCCCGCCGACGGAGCGCCCGCTACCAGGGCGCACGCCGCCACCACCAGGCCCGCTCCTCGCCACCCCTCCATCGCGTCCTCCCCACCATGCCCGCCCCGGCGGGCCGCCCTCCCGACACGCGGGTGCGCCGGAAGCCCCTCTCCCTCCGACCCTCCCCTACTGGATTCCGGCCTCCTGCACGCGCCCCAGCAGCGCCTCCCTGAGACCGCGAGCCGTGACGCGATCACGGTACCCGAGCCCGCCGAGCGCGCGCGTCACCGAATCGATCAGGCCGCTCATGGCCGTGCCGATCTCCTCGCTGGCCGGGTTCACCTCGAAGATCGGATCGGTCGTGACCGTCGAGGCCGGCGCGTATTCGATGTTCGCCTCGTTCGCCTCGAGGAACTCGTGCAGCCGGATGGCCGCGTCCACGAGCGTGCCCAGCCGGTCGAACGCGGCGGCCCGAGCCTCGGCCGCGGCGACGAAACCGGAGTCGGCCCGCTCCCGCATGGCCGCGGCGTCGGCTTCAGCCGTGCCTCGACGGCCCAGCTCCGCCTGATAGGCCGCGTCGTACGCGGCCAGATCGACCGAACGGACGAGGTCCAGGTAGTCCCGCATGCCGAGCCAGAAGTCCTGCGCCTCGGCGTACTGGCTCGCTCGGGCCAGGTAGATGCCGGCCAGCCAGTCCGCGGGGGGAGCCTGGACCGGACCGGCCGCCGCCCACTCCGCGCGGGCCTGCTCGAAGATCGAGGCGAAGGCGGCGTCGGACACCTCCCGCATCGGAGCCTCGAGCTCGGGTGCGATCGGTGGGATGAAGACGCCCTCCTCAGCCGCGGCCCGGGCGGCCAGCCGCTCCGCGATGAGCGGCCACGCCGAGTAGGCGCCGACACCCAGCGCCACGAGCGTCACCGCCCCGACGAGCGGACCGGTCAGCGACCGCCGCCTGCGCTTGGGCTTGGACGGCTTGTTCTTCGGCGTGCGCCGGTCGCGCAGCGGAACGTCCTCGTCCGAGTCGGCTCCGACCGAAGAGAAGTCGAGTACGTCGTCACCGCCCCCCGACGCCGCGTCCTCCTCCATCCACCCCGGCGGGGCCTCCGGCGAGAACTCGGACATCGGTGTCTCGAGGTCGAGCGCGTCGCCCGAGTCCATCTCGAAGCCGCCGGGGTCGAACTCCGAGGAGGTCTCGAGCCCGATGCCGTCCAGCGTGCCGCCGTCCCCGCCGTCTCCACCGAAGGCGGGCGCCGGATCGGGGACGCCGAAGTCGAGCGGCGTCCCGTCCGCCGCGGGCTCGAAGCTCTCCTCGAGCTCGAGCCCGCCCTCCATGCCGCCGAAATCGAAGGTGGCCGCGCCCTCGTCCTGGCTGAAGTCCATCGCGGCCTCGCCGTCTTCGATCGCGGGGGCCTCCGGGGCCAGCTCGAGGGCGGAGATCCCTCCGTCGTCCTCCTCGTCGGTGCCCAGATCGAGGAGGGGGAGCTCGTCGTCGTCATCGTCGCCCGGGGGCGGCTCGGGCGGCGGGTCGGGCGGGTCCGCCAGCGTCAGGCCGAAGCTGGTGTCCTCCGGCTCATCGACTTCCGGCACCGGCTCGGGCTCGGGCTCGGCGGGCGTGGCCGGGGGCGGAGCCTCCTGGGGCGGCGCGGCAGGAGGTGGCGCGGCGGCCGTCGGGGGCGGCGCCACCGGAGGCGGCGCGATGAATCCTTCGTCGGAGCCCTTCGAGCGGAGCAGCGTGTTGTAGATCTCGTGTGACTGCGCGGGTCCCCACTCGTCGGCCTGCGCGTCGTAGAGCTGAGTCTGGTCCGTGATCGCCCCGAGCTCGATACGCAGGGCGAGCGCGTCCACGCTCGGGATCGGGACCTCGTTGCCGTTCGAATCGATGTATGCGAAGCGCATGGACGAGAAAGCGGTGTGCGGGCCCCGCTCGACGGGGGGACGTCGGTTCTGGCTAGTCTAAGGGCACGCGCGCGGGACGGCGAGGGAAAAAAAGAGTCGGCCCTCCGCACCCGCAGGTCCGGAGGGCCGCCCGTCCATCGCAGCGCCCGGCCGCGCCTACATCACGACGCGCAGGTACTGCATGACCTTCGTCATGTACTTCTCGAAGAAGAACTTCTGGATGTCCATCATGTCGATCTCGCGACCCTGGATGTACGACTGCTCGATGTCGCTCGTCATGTCGAGCGGGGTACCGGTCGTGATGAGGAAGGTCGCCTGCTTGCCGGGCTCGATCGAGCCGACCCGATCGCTCACGCCCATGAACTCGGCCGCGTTGATCGTCACGGCCTTGAGCGCCTCATCCTCCGGGAGCCCGAAGGCCACGGCCACCCCCGCCTCCCAAGGCAGGCGGTTGGTGTAGAGCGAGCCCGCGCCGCCCGAGATGGCGAAGCGGACCCCGGCCTGGTGGAGGCGTGCCGGCATCGAGTAGGCGCCGTCATAGCCCTCGTAGTCCCGGTCGGGCGCCGCCATGGTGGAGGTGAGGATGACCGGGATGTCGTTCGCCGAAAGGCGATCGGCCACGTGGATCGCGTCGCGTCCGCCGCGGATGACCACCCGGAGATCCTCCTCCTGGGCCCAGGTCACGGCATCGTTGATCTGTCCGGCACCGTCGGCGGCGACGACCACGGGGATCCGTCCGTCGAAGACCGGCATCATGGCGGCGTACCGGGAGTCCGTACGGATCTCCTCGCCGGCGTCCACCGCGGCCTTGTAGGCGCGGGCCTCCGCGAAGAAGTCCTTGAGCTGCTGGACCTGCTCCTCGTACGACGGCGGATCCTCGTCCTGCTGCCCGAAGCCACCGAAGCCGCGGAAACGGCGCGGATTGGGATCCGGCCAGTTGACGTTCAGCGCCGCGGCCGACTCCATCGACATCTCCTCCCACGTCCAGCCTTCCAGGCTGAGCGCGGAGGACATGCCCGAGACGAGGCCGCCGCCCGGGGTGCTGAACGCCACCAGCACGCCCGCCGAGCGGGACGTGCCGATGTGCCGGCTCTCGGCGTTGACCGCGACGTCGGCCCGCACGTTCGGATTGAAGTCGCCGAGCTCCCGGATGTCGTTCGAGACGTCGACGGCCCCGATCTCCGCGATCCCGACGGTGCTGTACGCGTCGACCAGCCCCGGGTAGATGTGCTTGCCGGTGGCGTCGACGACCCGGGCTCCGGCCGGGATCTGCACGTCCGCCCCGACGGCCGTGATGATGCCGTCGTCGAAGAGGATCGTGCCGTTCTCGATCACCCCGTCAGTGACGGTGTGGATCGTGGCGCCGGTGATGGCGACCGCCACGGACTGAGGCGGCACGGTCATGCGGACCTGCGCCTCGACTCCGAGCGGGGCGAGGACGGCCGCCGCGGCGACCACCCGTACTGCGTTCTTGAAGGCCGTCATCGGTCGTTCGCTCCCGCGTTGACACCGTTGTTGTTCCGGGCGGAGAGGACCGCCTGGATGAGCTGTGCGCGCTCGACCTCGATCTGCGCGCGGAGGGCCGCGTCCTCCTCGAGCGAGAAGTAGCGGCGCCCGTCGACCCAGGTCTGCTCGGGTCGGGTGAACTGCGAGAGCGGATTCCCGTTCCAGACCACGAAATCGCCGTCCTTGCCGGCCTCGAGCGAGCCGACCCGGTCGTCGATCGCGATCGCCCGCGCGGACTGGATCGTCACGGTGGAGAGCGCCTGCTCCTCGGTCAGGCCGGTACGCAGCAGCTTACCCGCCTCCCAGTTCATCCGACTGGCGATCTCCGCGTCGTCCGAGTGGAGCGACGTGACGACACCCGCCTCCATCAGGATCCGCGCGTTGTACACGGTGGCGTCGTACGCCTCGAGCTTGAACGCGCCCCAGTCGCTCCACACGATGGCGGCCACTCCCGATGCGGCCAGCTCCGGCGCGATCTTGTACGCCTCGACGCCGTGCTGGAGCGTCTGCACCCGGAAGCCGAACTCCTCGGCCAGACGCACGAGCGCGAGGAACTCGTCCGCGCGGTAGCCGTGCGACGAGATCAGCAGCTCCTGATTCAGGATGTCGAGGAGCGCCTCCATGCGCAGGTCACGACGCGGCGGGATGCCCTCCTGCGTCCGCTCCCAGCGCTGCCACTCGCGCTCGTAGTCGCGCGCCGCGAGGAAGTGGTCGCGGATGATCTCCTGCGTGCCCATGCGGGTGTCCGGATAGCGGT
>CALJLC010000127.1 GCA_937982605.1 uncultured Gemmatimonadales bacterium
GGGCGTCGAGGCCCCAGACGTCGCCGACGTACAGCGTCAGCACGCCCTCCGGCTCGACGCCGAGGTCGGTCGACAGGAGCGACTCGGCCGAGCGCGCGGTCAGCCCGGCGCCGATGCAGAGGACGGTCGCGGCGGCCACCTCGATGCCGACGAGCGCGCGGATGCCTCTCAGCCCCCCGTGCACCCGGGTGCCCGAGCCGGAGAGCGACGCTCGACCGGCGCCGGCGAAGGTCGGGGCCGCGAGGAGCAGCGCGCCCGCCGCGGCCACGACGAAGATGAGCGCAGCCACCTCGGGTGAGAGCGTCGCCCGGAGCACGGGCACGCTCGACGCCGAGTCAGGAATCGGAACCCAGGCCGGGACCATCCGGGTCACCCGCTCGAGCAGGAACGGCGTGACGAGCAGACCGAGCGTCGCGGCGCCCACCGCCAGGCCGACCGTCTCGATCGCCAGCACCCGGGCGAGCCGGAGCTTCCCCGAGCCGAGCGCATGGCGCACGCCGAGCTCTCCGTCGCGTGCCATCGCGCGGATGCGGAAGAGGGTGGCCAGGTTGACGAGCGCCACGAGGAGGACGAGCGACACCGTCAGCGTGAGGAACACGATCGCCGGGCGGACGGCCTCGACCGAGACCGCCTGGAGCGGCTCGACGAGGAAGGACCACCCCTCGAAGTCCGGGTACTCGACCGTGATGCTCCGCGCGACGTCGTTCAGCTCGACCGCCGCGTCGCGCAGCGTGGCGCCCGCCACCAGACGCCCCATGACGTTGTAGTGGATCCGCGATCGCTCGTCGGCCGCGAGGAGGTCCTCGCGCAGCGGCACGATGACCGGCGCGGGGGCGAGGAACTCGAAGCCTTCCGGCAGCACGCCGATGATCGTCCTCGGCCCGCCTTCGAAGGGCAGGCTGCGGCCGAGCGCGTCGGGATCTCCTTCCAGGTAGTCCCGCCAGAATGCGTGCGTGACGATGACGGTCGCGGCCCCTCCCGACATCCTGTCGCGCTCGTCGAAGTCACGACCGAGGACGGGCTCGATGCCGAGCACGTCGAGGAAGTCCACGGTGACCTCGAGCACCTCGAGGAACTCGGGTCGGCCGTCCACGAGGAGATAGGTGCCGTCGTGGTGGAGCGCCGCGACGGGATCCAGGGCTCGCACGCCGTCCCGGAGGTCGACGTAGTTCGGTCCCGACACGACGTCGCGGCGCTGACCGTTTTCCACGTTGCTCCCCCACACGACCATGACGGAGGCCGGATCCTCCCAGCCCGGCTCGGCGAGCAGCGTCCCGCGCGCATAGCTCAGCACCGTGGCGTTGGCCGCCACCGCGCACGCCAGGATCGCCGTGGTGGTGGCCACGTACCCTCGGCTCTTCCAGAGCGACCGCACCACGAACTTCGCGTCGAGCAACCAGCCTTGTCCCGCACCCATCATCGTCCTCCCGATCACGTCCGCCCACATGCCCGCCGCCCCTGCGGCCAGGTCCAGAAAGGAGCCGAGCGCCGCGCGCGCCGACCCCCCGTTCCGCTCGTGCCGATAGGCGAGCGCCCCGAGCATCTCCTCGCCGTACTCCCGGCGATGGCCGGGGGGGTAGAGCCACAGGAGGATCCGCCACACCCGGTCGATCACGGGACGTCCTCCAGCAGATCCAGCGCTCGCGCGGCGCGGACCAGCTCCGCCTGCCTTCGCGCCTCGGCCCCGAGCACGGCGAGTCCCGTCTCCGTCACGCCGTAGCTCTTCCGCGGGGCCCCCGCCCCCTCGGGTCGCTCCAGCCCCACCGGCTCGACCCACCCGTCGTCGACGAGCGCGGCGAGGGTGCGGTACAGCGTGCCCGCGTTCGGCGTGAGCGCGCCGGCCGAGCGCTCCTCGAGGCGCTCCATCAGACGGATCCCGTACGTCGGCTCCTCGGCCAGGAGGAGGAGGATCAGGTAGTGGAGGGGCTTGAGCGGCTGGTCGGGCATGTCCTCACTCGCTCGGTCGCGAACGGTGTTGGCGATATAATATGCACGATGCATATTAGTGCCTCGCTTCGCTCCCCGGAAGGGGAGGCCGGTGCCCCGGGCGCTCCGTGGGCGCCGGTGCCGAACCGCTCCGGAGACCGACCATGCTCGTCTTTTCCCCCCCGACCCCGGACTCCGATCGCCTGGTGCGGCGCCTCCTGGCCGTGGCGGCCTGCCTCGTGCTCGCGGCGTGCGGTCCCGCTCCCGACGAGCTCCCCGAGAGGGGGGTGGCGGCTGCGCCGGGGGTGCCGGCTCCGGCCGCCGACGAGTGGCGCCACTACGGCGGCGATCCCGGCGGCAGCAAATACGCGCACCTCTCCGACATCGACACCGCGAACGTTCATCGGCTGGAGGTGGCGTGGACCGCCCGGACCGGGGACTTCCCGCCCGAGCTCTACGAAGGCGTCGAGCACGAGGGCGTGGACATCCCGGAAGACGCCCGCGCCGCGGGTGCGTGCGAGTCGTGCCACGGGGAAGCGATCCGCTTCGAGACGACGCCGCTCATGGTCGACGGCACCCTGTACGTCTCGACGCCCGCCAATCGCGTCCTCGCGCTCGACCCGGCCACCGGCGGCGAGCGGTGGGCGTTCGCCTCGGGGGTGGGCAGCGAGCGCGCGTACTCCGAGGACCTGATCAGCCGGGGGGTGTCCACGTGGCTCGACGAGTCCGCGGCGGCGGGCGCCGCGTGCCGCCGGCGGGTCTACCTCGGCACCATCGACGCGCGCCTCATCGCGCTCGACGGCGCGACCGGACTTCCCTGCCGCGACTTCGGCGCCCGGGGCACCGTGCGCCTCGATCTCGGCGTCGGCCTCAACGGCCGCGAGGTCGACCTCGGCGACTACCTGGTCACCTCACCGCCGGCGGTGGTCAACGGTGTCGTGGTGGTCGGCTCAGCCATCGGGGACAATCGCCGCAACGACGTCGAGTCCGGGGTCGTTCGGGCCTACGACGCGCGCAGCGGTACGCTCCGGTGGAGCTTCGACGCCATCCCGCGCGGGCCGGACGATCCGGGCGCGGAGGGGTGGACCGAGGAGGCCATGCGCGTGACCGGAGCGGCCAACGTCTGGTCGATCATCTCCGCCGACCCCGAGCGCGATCTCGTCTTCCTGCCCACGGGAAGCGCGGCCCCCGATTTCTACGGGGGCGACCGACCGGGCCGCAACGACTTCGCCAACTCGGTCGTGGCTCTGCGGGCGAGCACCGGCGAGCTGGTGTGGTCCTTCCAGGTCGTGCACCACGATCTCTGGGACTACGACGTCGCGTCGCAGCCCGTCCTGATCGACTACGAGCGGGACGGCCGGTCGATCCCCGCCGTGGTCGTGGGCACGAAGATGGGCCTGATCTTCGTGCTCGATCGCGAGACCGGCGAGCCTCTGGTCGAGGTCGAGGAGCGGCCCGTACCGCCCAGCGACGTTCCGGGCGAAGAGGCGTGGCCGACGCAGCCGTTCCCGGTCGCCCCCCCGCCGCTCCACGAGACGACGCTCGGACCCGAGGACGCGTTCGGCGTCGACGACACCGACCGGGCCTTCTGCCGCGCCTGGATCGCCCGGCTCCGCTACGAGGGCATCTACACGCCGCCCTCCCTCGACGGGACGCTCATCTGGCCCGGCTTCGCCGGCGGGATGAACTGGGATGGCATGGCGTGGGACCCGGAGCGGCGCATGCTCGTCGTCCCGATCAAGCGCCTGGCGATGTTCGTGCAGCTTCACCGCCGCGCGGATTTCGAGGCCGCGCGCCGGGCGCCCGACGAGGGACTCGAATACGCCAACCAGGCGGGCACGCCGTACGGCATGACCCGGATGCCGCTCGTGGCGCCGAGCGGGATGCCCTGCTCGCCGCCTCCCTGGTCGAAGCTGGTGGGTGTGGACCTGCGCGCCGGGACGACCGTGTGGGAGCGCCCGCTGGGCCGTGGCCCGGCGGATCCGGAGACGGGTGAGCAGGGGCCCGAGGAGTGGGGCTCGGTGGCCTTCGGCGGTCCCCTCGCCACGGCGGGCGGCGTGACGTTCATCGCCGCCGGGCAGGACGACCGTATCCGGGCGTTCGCCACCGCCTCGGGCGAGCTCCTCTGGGAAGCCGAGCTGCCCGCGGGCGGACAGGCCGCGCCGATGACGTACCGCCACGCGGGGCGTCAGTACGTGGTGATCGCCGCGGGCGGACGCTCCGGGATCGGCAGCCCCGGAGACTGGATCGTCGCCTTCGCGCTGCCCGGGCAGTGAGCGGCTGGTCCCCATCCGGGCCGCCGCGTGCTACGCTGTGGCGGTCGGGATCCTCTGGACGGAG
>CALJLC010000128.1 GCA_937982605.1 uncultured Gemmatimonadales bacterium
GTCCCGGCCACGAGTGCCGCGCACCACCGCGCGGCCGGGCAGGAAGAGCACTTCGGGAGGCGGGGCGAGCATACCGTAGCGCCGAGCTCCATGAGCGCCTGCGTCCAGTCCCCGGGCCTGCCGTGGTCGACGAGCTGCGCCGCGGTGTCGCGCAGCCATGCCGGGCGCGGGTGCGGGACATCGAAGAGCCGCGCCAGCACCCGGGTGACGTTCCCGTCGACGGCCGGCACCGCGGCCCCGAAGGCGATGCTCGCCAGCGCGCCCGCCGTGTACGCGCCCACACCCGGGAGCGCCCTCAGCTCCTCGAGCGTGGCCGGGATCTCCCCGTCGTGCCTCTCACGTACGACGCGCGCCGCCCGGTGCAGATTCCGGGCCCGCCGATAGTAGCCCAGCCCCTCCCACGCCTTGAGCACTTCGTCCTCGGTGGCGTCGGCGAGCGCCCCGAGCGAGGGGAACCGCTCGAGCCACGGACCGTAGTACCTCGTCACCGTGTCGACCCGGGTCTGCTGCAGCATGACCTCCGACACCAGGACCCGGTACGGGTCGGTGTCGCGCCTCCAGGGAAGGTCCCGGGCGTTGCGGTCGTAGTCGGCCAGCACGGCCGCCCGCAGCGCGGGGATGTCGAGGGGCTCCTTCATGGCGGCAAGGTACCCCGCGGAATACGATGGTGTCATGCGCTTCACGACCTACTCGAAGTACAAGGGAAAGTGGCTCGACGCCCTCAACCTCGAGGCGCTCCTCGAGCACCTCTCCGACTTCCTCATGGACGGGGGTTTCGCGGGCGGCCCGCACTACCACCCGTACTGGGGCTGGTCGGGCGACGAGGACGTGAACTCGACCGACGCGCTGAAGCGGGCGCTCCTCAAGGCGCTCCTCGAGAGTGGCCAGCTCACGCCGGAGATGATCGAGGAGCTGCGCGGCGAGGGTGAGGGCGACGAAGAGGTCCGGCAGAAGATCGCGGAGCTGCTCGACGACCTGGTGCAGCGCATGGCCGAGGAAGGCTTCATCAACCTCGAGACCGGAAACCCGCAGATGCCCGGCGCCACGTACGACGTCACCGGGCAGGGCAAGATCGACGAGGCGAAGCAGGCGGCCCAGCAGGTCCAGTTCAACCTCACGCAGAAGGGGATGGACTTCCTCGGGTACCGCGCGCTCAAGGGGCTGCTCGGCGCGCTGGGCAAGTCGAGCGCCGGATCGCACGACACGCCGCACCTCGCCACGGGCGTCGAGGCCGAGGCGGCGTCGAGGCCGTACGAGTTCGGCGACACGATGAACCTCGACATCCCCGCCACGCTCAAGAAGGCGATCGAGCGCGAGGGGCTGAAGGTTCCGCTCGACCTCGACTACGGGGACCTCATGGTCAACCAGTCGGAGTACCGGTCGTCGTGCGCCACGGTTCTCCTGCTCGACATCAGCCACTCGATGGTGCTGTACGGGGAGGACCGGTTCGCGCCGGCCAAGCGCGTGGCGCTCGCGATGTCCCACATGATCCGCACCCAGTTCCCGGGCGACACCCTCCGGGTGGTCACCTTCGGCGACCGGGCGCAGGAGATCCCGCTCTCGCAGCTCGCGAAGGCGCAGGTCGGGCCCTTCCACACCAACACCGCCGAGGGGCTCGAGATCTCCCGCCGCATCCTGAACAGCCAGAAGAAGGACATGCGGCAGATCATCATGATCACCGACGGGAAGCCCAGCGCCATGACGCTCCCGGACGGCCGCGTCTACACGAACTCGGGCGGGCTCGACCCCCGGATCCTCAAGCGCACCTTCGACGAGGTCTCGGCGTGCCGGAAGGGTGGGATCCTGATCAACACCTTCATGCTGGCGCAGGACCCCTACCTCGTGCAGTTCGTGCAGAAGGTCTCGGAGATCGCGCGCGGCAAGGCGTACTTCACGAGCACGATGACGCTCGGGCAGTACATCATGATGGACTTCATGCGCAACAAGCGGCGGAGGGCGGGATGAGGAAGAGCGGAGACGGACGATGTCGCCTGGGCCTGGCGATCGTGGCCGCGGCCGCGCTCGGCGGGTGCTCTTCCTCCGACGCGCCGCCGTCGGAGGCCACGGTGGCGGACGAGACGGCGCGACCGAGCTACACCGTCCGCCTCGACTCCGAGTCGAGCGACGCCACCGACTTCCGTCTGGTGGAGGACGACGACGGCATTCGGGTGCGCACCGGTCCGGCGGGGATCGCCTACCGACCCGACGACCGGATCGCCTCCGGTGACCTCCACCTTCAGGCGACCTTCGAACAGTTCGACGCGCCGGTCGGCTACCGCGAGGCCTTCGGGATCTTCGTCGGCGGCATCGACCTCGACGGCCCGGAGCTGGAGTACACCTACCTGCTCGTGCGCACGAGCGGGGACTACCTCGTGAAGCGGCGCATCGGGGAGATCACCGAGACGATCGCGGACTGGACGCCGCACCCTTCCGTGCAGCGGGTCGAGGCCGAAGGAGATCGCCCGGTGAACACCCTGGGGATCGACGTCTTCGAGGGGGAGGTCCACTTCGTCGTGAACGGCGACGTCGTGCACGCTGAGCCGCTGGGTCGGGTGCGCCCCTACGGCGTGGCCGGCGTGCGCGTCAACCACCGCCTCGACGTACGCGTGGACGACTGGCTGCTCCGGGACACCTCCGAGGAGTCCTAGCCGCCTCGTTCCAGCGCGGCCAGGAGGGGTAGCGCACGCTGCCTCGCCATGATCTCGAGGAAGGTCGCCTCCGCCAGGAGCCCGACCGCCTGGAGCGTGACGCCGAGGCGCGCGCCGTTCTCGCCCATCGGCCCGAGGAGGATCGGAGCCGCGGCGAGGATCACGACGATGCGCAGCACGGCGCTCCGCCCGACGAGCATCGTGCAGTCGGTGCGCACGAAGAGGCCCTGGTGGAACTGACGGTGGCCGTACAGGAGCGGATAGAGCGCCGCCACCGGAAAGGCCAGGCCGGCCGGTTCGAGCAGCGACGGGTCGAGCCGGAAGCCGGTCCAGAGGATCGCCTCACGGATCTCGGGAATCGCGAGCACACCCAGCAGCAGCGTCACCCCGGCGGCCAGGAGCCCCGCGAAGCGCCGCACGCGTCGGTGGGACTCGCGTGAGTGGACGAGCGCCAGCGCGGGATGCTGGAGCTGACCCACGGGCGCGGTGAGGAACCACGCCACGGCCTCCACCACCGTGAACGCCGCGATGGAGCAGTCGGGCTCGGGCGTCCGTGCCAGGACCGAGTTGATGATGAGCGGGGTGCTCCACCAGAGCATCACGTTCAGCATGAGCGGCGTGGAGAAGGAGAGGAGCCGGTCCTCCCCCTCGGACTCCGTCTCGGTCGCCTCGGGCACCGTGGGCGTCGGGGCCGGTGAGAGCGTCACGAGCACCGCCTCCGCCGCGAGGCCCGCGGTGAAGGCGACCGCACCCAGCCACGCGCCGGCGGGCGTGGCCGTGAGCGCGAACGCCACCACGCCGAGCACCGCCGTGCGCACCCCGGTCGCGACGGCGATCGGCTGGGTCCGGTGCCCCGCCACGAGCCGGCCCTGGTGCAGCGCCCGGAGCCCGGTCAGCGCCGGGACCGGCCAGAGTCCGGTCATGGCCGAGAGCGCCTCGTCGAGGATCCGGTCGTGGACCCCGACCACCGTCTCGAAGACGAAGACCCCGACCGGCGTGAAGGCCACGAGCGCCGCCACGCCGGAGAGCAGCACCGCCACGACCGCCGTGAACCGCTTCACCGGCGCGAGGTCGCCCACGCAGAGCAGCCGCTGCGCCGCCACCTGCTGGATGACGAGCAGGGGCGCGTAGATGACGCCGATAAGCGAGAACGCGACGCCGTAGCCGGCGAGCGCGGTGGCCGGATCCGAGCTCCGGGCCAGCGCCGCGGCGAGCAGCGGGTTGGTGGCCGTGAGCAGGTACGACGTGGCCACGAGCGGCAGGTAGAAGCGCGTGAGGGTGCGCGCCGTGATGTCTTCGCCCGTCAGCCTCGCCTCCTCCGCTCACGCCGTGGGAGGCCCATTCGTGCGGGCCGCGACCGAAGGGCGCAAGGGCGGGTCGACCGGTCAGGGCTCCAGCAGCTCCAGCAGGCGGTGCCCCTTCATCTCCAGGGTCGGCCCCGCCCGGAACGACACCGACGCCCGGAACAGCGGTCCGGCGTGGACGAACGTGTGATACTCCCCGCGCTCGCCGCACGGGTCGGCGCCGAACGCTTCGATCTCCGCCACGAGCGCGTGGTCGAGCGTGCGACCCAGCCACTCGGGGTCCCCGCCGGCGAGCATCACGCTCACGACGACGGCGCTGTAGCCGAGGTCGACGACCTCGCGCGCGAGGTCGGCCGGTCGCTCGCCCCAGAGCGGCTCCACGTGCTCCAGATCGGCGGCGGCGAGTCTCGATCCGTACCACGCCCGGATCTCCTCGAGGTGGATGTTGCCGAGCACGACGCCGCGCACGCCCCGGTCGACGAGGTGGGCGAGGAGCGCGGCGAAGGCGGCGTCGAAGCCCTCGGGGCCGACGGGGCGCACCACTGTCTCCATGCCTGGCGCCTCGTGCTGTGCCCGCTCCAGCCCGGCCGGCGTCCCCGGGAAGGCGATCCGGCCCGAGGCCGCGTCGAAGAGGCT
>CALJLC010000129.1 GCA_937982605.1 uncultured Gemmatimonadales bacterium
TCGGCGTACCTGACCGACGACCATCCCTCGCCCCAGCACGCCGGCGTCGGCGTCGTCTTCGATCCCTCCGTGATCCGTCCGAAGGGGTCTCCCCTCTCCAGCGGCTGCCTCGCCCCCGGACCCGCGCCCCTCGCCTCCGCGAGCCGGACGATCGCGGCGAGGCGCGCGACCTCTGCGGAAAGCGCGCTGCGGCCGGCCGCGGTGATCGACCAGAACCGGCGCTTGCCGCCTTCCGTGGGCGCGCCCTCGGGTGCGTCGACCTCGGCGATCAGTCCATCTTCGGCCATCTCGCGCAGCGCCCCGTAGAGCTTGCCCGGCCAGAGCCGCACCGCTCCGTCGGTGCGATCCAGCACCTCCTCCATGATCGCCGTGCCGTGCAGGTCCGCGTCCGCGAGCGAGAGCAGGATGAGGAACCAGTGAGGGTTGACCGAGGTGTGCTGCGGCGTGGAGCTCCGGGGTATGTATACGATTGCCTATAGATACGAAAACCTATAGATGTGGCGCTCGGGGCGCCAGCGCCGGCGCGCCGCCGGGTGTCCTCGCATTGACCCCGATCGTCGCGTCGGGCATTGTGCGATCCCCCCGCAACACCGACACAGAGCAGGGAATCATGATCCGTATTCCGTCCGAGATCCTCCGCAGCGCGGTCGCCGTCGCGGCCGGCCTGGCGCTCCTCTTCGTCGCCGAGCCCGGAGCCACCGAGGTCCAGGCCCAGGAGGCCATGTCGAGCGTCGAGCGCACCTTCTCGCACCTCGGGTACCGCAACGTCGGCCCGTCGCGCGGTGGGCGCGTGACCGCCGTCGCCGGCCACCCCTCGCACCCCTTCACCTTCTACATGGGCGCCACCGGCGGCGGCGTGTGGAAGACCGAGGACTACGGCACCACGTGGCGACCCATCTCGGACGGCTACTTCGAGACCGGCTCGATCGGCTCGATCCGGGTCGCTCCCTCGGACCCGGACGTGATCTACGTCGGCACCGGCTCGGACGGGATCCGTTCGAACGTGATCATCGGCAAGGGGCTCTACTACTCCGACGATGCCGGGGAGACGTGGGAGCGCCGCGGCCTCGAGGAGATGGGCCAGCTCGGCGCCGTCGAAGTGCATCCCGAGAACCCGGACGTCGCCTACGTGGCGGCGCTGGGCAACCCGTGGGCCAAGTCGATGGAGCGGGGCGTGTACCGCACCCGCGACGCGGGCCGCAGCTGGGAGCAGGTGCTCTTCACGTCGGACTCGGTCGGCGCGATCGACCTCGAGCTCAACCCGGCGAATCCGAACGAGATCTACGCGGGGATGTGGATGGGCCGACGCCAGCCGTGGCCGCTCCTCGCCGGAATGGAGGCGTCGGCGCGCGAGGACGGCATCTGGAAGTCGACCGACGGCGGGGACACGTGGGAGTACAAGAGCGCGGGGCTGCCGAGCGGGCTCATCGGCAAGATCGACCTGTCGGTGACCGCCGACATGCCGAACCGCGTCTACGCGCTCGTGGAGACCACCGACCCGGACGAGGGGCTGTACCGATCGGACGACTTCGGGGAGACGTGGGAGCTCGTGAGCAACCAGCGCGGGATCATGAACCGGCCCTTCTACTACACGGGCGTGACGGCCGACCCGACCGACGGCGACCACGTCTACGTGAACAACGAGGGCTACTACGAGTCGACGGACGGCGGGCGGACCTTCGAGCGGCGCTCGACGCCCCACGGGGACAACCACGACACCTGGATCAACCCGGACAACCCGCTGGTGATGGTCCAGTCGAACGACGGCGGCGCCAACGTCACGCTCGACGGGGGCGTCACCTGGTCCACGCAGTTCAACCAGCCGACCGCGGAGCTGTACCAGGTCGACATCGACGACCAGTTCCCGTACTGGCTGTACGCGGGGCAGCAGGACAACACGACGATCCGGGTGCCGAGCAACCCGCCGGGCACGCCTTCGCAGGGCGGCCACCAGGGCAACTGGGAGGCGGTCGGCGGCTGCGAGACCGGACCCGCCGTGCCGAAGCCCGGTGACCCGTCGATCGTGTACTCCAACTGCAAGGGCCGCTTCGGGCGCTACAACCAGGAGACCGGCCAGGAGAAGCAGTACTACGTCGGCTTCCAGAACCTCTACGGGGCCAACCCCGCGGATCTGAACTTCCGCTTCCAGCGCGTGGTGCCGATCGAGGTGTCGCCGCACGATCCGAGCACCGTCTACCACGGCTCGCAGTACGTGCACAAGACGACGGACGAGGGCGTCACGTGGGAGCGCATCAGCCCGGACCTGACCGCCTTCCGCCCCGAGCGACAGGTGGTGTCGGGCGGCCCGATCACGCGCGACATCACCGGTGAGGAGCACTACTCGGTCCTGTACGCCATCGAGGAGTCGCCCGTGGAGCCCGGCGTCATCTGGTCGGGCTCGAACGACGGCTTCGTCCAGGTCACGCGCGACGGAGGCATGACGTGGACGAACGTCACGCCGCCGGGCATGCCGCAGGAGGGCCGCGTCCAGACGATCGAGCCGTCGCCGCACTCCGGGGGCAAGGCGTATTTCGCGTACTACCGCACGCTGCTCGGTGACCTCACGCCGTTCATCTACCGGACCGAGGACTACGGGCAGAGCTGGACGCTTCTCACGCCGGGGGACAACGGGATCCCGGCGGACTACGCCACGCGGGTGATCCGCGAGGACACGGAGCGGGAGGGCCTCCTCTTCGCCGGCACCGAGTTCGGGATGTTCGTGTCGTTCGACGACGGCGCGCGGTGGGAGAAGTTCCAGTACAACCTCCCCCGCACCCCCATCACGGACATGAAGATCAAGGAAGGCGACCTCGTGCTGTCGACGATGGGCCGCGCCTTCTGGATCATGGACAACCTGAGCCCGCTCCGTCAGGCCGACGCCGCCATGGCCGCGGGGGGCGCGTACTTCTTCCAGCCCGAGGACGCCTACCGCATCCGTGGCGGCTTCGGCGGCTTCGGCCCGTCCGATCCGGCCGAGCCGCAGTATTCGGTACCGGGCGCCGAGCTCGACTACATGCTGCCGGCGGGGGTGCGCTCCGTCACGGTGGAGATCCTCGACGCGACCGGCGGGACGGTGAGGACGTTCCAGAGCAGCGATCCCGGGATGCGCTCCGAGCGGGCGCAGGGGATGCGCGCGCCGTTCATGCGGACCTCCGGCGCCGCGGCCCCGACCACGGACGAAGGCCTCAACCGCTTCGTGTGGGATCTGACCGTGCCCGGCCCGGGCGGGTCGGCGCGCGGCGGCCCGATGGTCGTGCCCGGGCTCTTCGTGGCCCGGCTGACCGTGGACGGTGAGGCGCACGAACGGTCGTTCAACGTGCTCATCGACCCGCGGGTGGCCGCGGACGGCGTGACCGTCGTCGACTTGCAGGAGCAATTCGATCTGGCCATGGAGATCCAGGCCGCCATCGAGGACGCCGACGCGACGATCGAGCGCCTGCAGAACGCGCAGGAGCGGGTCGCGGAGGGCACGGACGTCGAGCGTGAGCTCAAGGAGATCGAGCGCGCGCTCCTCACGGACGATACGATCTCGAGCTATCCGCAGCCGATGCTGCGCGATCAGTTCAACTACCTCTACCGCAACACCATCGCGGCCGACCAGGAGCCCGGAGCGGACATGTACACCCGCCTCGGCGAGCTCGTGACCGAGCTCGAGCAGCACAAGGAGCGGCTCCAGCGCCTCATCCGCATGGTCACCGACTAGTGGGAGGGCCGTGGTGGGGCGTCCCCTTCGCCTTCGGCCTTCGGAAGCCGGCTACGGGGACGCCCCACCACGGGGCTCGACCACGGGCGCGGCCATGAGTGACGCTTTCCGCCGACGCGCGGCCGCGGTACCTGTGCTGGTCGTTCTCGCCGGGTGCGGCCCGAGCGAAGATCCGGGCCCGACGCCCGAGGCGGTGGTCCGAGACAGCGCGGGTGTCCGGATCGTCGAGAACGGTGCGCCGGACGCCCGCGCTCGACTCGGATGGCATGTCTCGGTGGATCCCGTGCTCTCGATCGGGGAGACGGGCCGAGGGGCGGCCTACGAGCTCTTCAGGGTCGAGGATGCTCTTCGCCTCGAGGACGGCCGGATCCTGATCGCGAACGGCGGGACGTCCGAGGTGCGGGTGTTCGACGCCGACGGGGTCCACCGGGCCACTTGGGGCCGCGAGGGCGAGGGGCCGGGGGAGTTCACCGGCCTGTCGGGACTCGCGGACTGGCCGGGCGACTCGGTGATGGCGTGGGACTTCGCTCTGAACCGCATGACGATCTTCGATCTCGAGGGCGGGGTCGCGCGCACGCGAGCCCTCGCTCAGGGAGACGGACTGGGGGCGGGTCGTTTCGAGGGTGCCCTGGCGGACGGCTCGATCCTGGCCGCGAGCCTCGTCAGCTTCCGGCCGGGCGAGCAGACGAGCGGGCTCGTGCGGCGATCGCGTGCCTTCGCCCGGGTCGGACCGGACGGAGCGGTGCTCACCTCCTTCGGCCGCCATCCGGACGAGGAGTACTTCGTCCGGGCGGACGTGGGAGCGGTCGTGCGCCACCCCTTCCGGCGGTCCGTCCACTCGGTGGTGTGGAACGAGCGGATCGTGATCAGCCCGAGCGACCAGTACGAGATCCGCGCCTACGACCCGGGGGGCGCCCTGGCGATGATCGTGCGCGGGGCGCACCGACCCGAGCCGGTGACCCAGGCCGACGTCGACGCGTACGTCGCCCTCCGGCTGGCCGAGGCGGACCCGGAGGCCGGCGCGACGATCACGCGCGTCTTTGACGGGATGCCGCCCGTGGAGCGCTTCCCCGCCTTCGCCGCCCTCGTGGTGGATCAGACGGGCGACCTGTGGGTCCGCGAGTACGAGCGTCCGGGCTCCGGATCCGCCGGCGAGGAACGCCTCGCCGAGGCGGGCCCGATATGGACGGTCTTCGGCCCCGACGGTCGGATGAGGGGGCGGGTCGAGATGCCCCCCGGTTCGACCGTCTACCGGATCGGGGCCGACTACGTCCTCGGCTCGAGCGCGGACGCGCTCGGAGTCGAGCAGGTGCGGCTGTGGCCCCTCGCCCGGACGCCAGTACCCGATCAGCCGGACACGGGCCAGTAGATCCGGGTCTTCCAGTCGGCAGGGTCGGGGACGGCCGTCGGGTCGGTCAGGTACGACTCCCAGGGGGGGCCGGCCGCCGTGAGTCCCTCCGCTCCGATCCACGCCTCGAGTGACGCGTAGGCTCGGTGGAGCGACTCGTAAGAGCCGGTGTGCACCGTGGTCGCGACCCGCCCTCCGGGTAGTGTGCCCCGGGTGAGCCCGGCTTCCTGCAGCGCCTCGTCTTCGCCCGTCCGATCGCGGACGTCCTCCGGCTCCGGGCCCTCCGCGACCGGCATGCCGGGCTCGAGCGTCATCACGTCGCCGCCCCCGTCGAGGTAGCGGACGAAGGGCTGACCCGCGATCGCGATCCCGCGCTCCTGGGCGTATCGGAAGACCCGGGGCAGGACGTCCCCGATCGCCGTGGCGATCTCCGCCCGCGCCACCCGACGACGTCCGACGATGACCGGCTGTGCCTCGATCTCCTGCGTGGTGATCGAGTAGTCCATGTCCTTCCTCCGCGAAGCATGGTTGCCAAAATTCGGTATTTCGCTAAATATCGAAATATGAATCAGATCTTCAAGGCACTCTCGGATCCGACGCGCCGTCGCGTGCTGCAGCTGCTCCATGAGCGCTCCATGACGGCCGGCGAGCTGACCGACCGATTCGATCGGTCGCCCTCCACCATGTCGCGGCACTTCGCGCTGCTGCGGGAGGCCGGGCTGATCGAGGCCGACAAGCAGGGGACGACGATCACCTACCGGCTCCGGCTCTCGGTGCTGCAGGACGCGCTGCTGGGCTTCGCCGAGGTCTTCGACATCGGTGTCGAACCCGACTCCGCGGCCGACGCCGCGCGGGAGGGGGTCCGGCATGCCACCTGACCGCCGGGCGGCCTGGGTCGCCGGGGGCGCCGTCGCGACGATGACGGCGCTCGCGCTCTGGGCGTTTTCGTACGCCCCCGGCCTCGATCTCGCCTGGCTGCTCCCTCTGGCCGTGGTGGTGCTGCTCTGGACCGTGCTCGAGGTGGCCCGGACCCCCGGAGATCACGAGCCTCGGCGGCGGGCGCTCCGATCGTACCTCCGGTACTTCATCGCCTGGGTGGCCCTGGCGATCGCCTCCTTCGTGTCGGTCGACGCTCTGCTCACGACGGAGTCGCTCGGCTCGGGATGGCACGTCGGCGGGCCGCGGATGACGGGACTGACCGTCGCGTTCGGCCTCGTCCTCTTCGGCAACGCGCTCCCGACGCTCGGGACGCCGTGGCGCGACGACCGCGAGCCGTTCGCCTGGCAGCGGGTGCATCGCTTCGTCGGCTGGACGCTCGTGATCGTCGGCCTCGGGGTCGGCACGGCGTGGATCGCTCTCTCCCCGGCACGGGCGAGTACCGTGACGAACCTCCTCCTGGCGCTCTGCTTCTTCGTGGTCTTCGGTCGGAAGATCGTCGCAACGCTGGGACCGTCGTCGTGACGAAGGTCACCTTCTACCACTCCGCGGTGTGCCCGCGCTGCGCGCTGGCGTCGCGATCGATCGAGTCGCTCCTGCCGGCCTTCCCGGAGATCGAGATCGAGCGGGTCGAATACCTGACGAACCTCGAGCGGGCCAGACACGACGGCGTGCGCATGATACCCGCGCTCGTCGGAGCTCCGGGACGCCTCGTCGGCTTCTATCTGACCAGGGCGAGCATCGGAAAGTTCTTCGAATCCCTGAGCGCGCCGGAGACGGACGGCGGCGGGCGCTCGCGAACGCCGTAGGCGGCGCCTGGGGCCGTTGCGCGGCTGGGGGAGCTTCTTATCGTCCGGTGATTCACCGGCGTCGAAGCCGCGCACCGCGGTTCCGGGCGTCGGACTCTCATCGTTCGAGGAGGTCGAGTGGCCAAGAAGGCTCTGGACGTCGAGAAGGTCTACACCGCCAAGCAGTTCGTCTCGAAGCTCCGCAGGCTGGCCGATGCGATCGAGAACGACGAGCGCTTTCGGATCCAGGTCGCGGGGGAGCGCGTCTCCGTCCCACCCGACGCGACGATCTCGGTGGAGCACGAGCGGGACGGCGACAGCGAAGAGGTCGAGTTCCAGATCCGCTGGCCCAACGCCTGACCGGACGCGGTTCCACATGAACAGAACGCGCGG
>CALJLC010000130.1 GCA_937982605.1 uncultured Gemmatimonadales bacterium
CGAGGCCGGTCTCGGGGCGGTGACGAGTCGGTAAAGAGGTCGGCCGCCCGGAAGCGAGTTCCGGAATCGACACGCGGCCCCGCTCCGCCGGTCGAGCAACGACGGGGCCTCGGAGTGGCGCTTGCGCCGGGCATGGTTCATGCTATCGGCGGCAGCGAGCCATGGGTCGCCCACGGCCACCAGCTCGGCGGGACTTCGCGCCCCCGACGGTCGTGGGCGAGCCCCCCACTCCTCCCCCAGGAGCCCGAATGCCCTCGAATCCGCTCGGCGCCGACATCCTCACCGTGTCCCCGAGCGGAGCCGAGAAGGTCGAGGCGCTGGTCCGGTGGTTCGAGGACCTCGGGGCGCGCGACGTGGAGCTGGTCGGCGGCAAGGCCGCGTCGCTCGGTGAGATGTACTGCTCGCTCGAGGGTCGGGGGGTCCGCGTGCCGAACGGCTTCGCCACCACGGTGGCCGCCTGGGACGCCTTCCTCGACGCGCCGGTGGAGCCCGACGTCTGGTCGGTCGTGCCCGACGAGGGCCGCCGCCTCTGCCCGGCGGCCTTCGGCGCGTCGAGCCTCCGCGAAGCCCTGTCCGCCCTCTTCGCGACCGTCGACCCGAACGATCATCTCGACCTCCACGGGCGCGCCGAGCTCGCCCGGACCCTCGTGCGCCTCACGCCCGTGCCGCGGGACGTCGAGCGCTCGCTGCGGCTGTCCCACGCCCGCCTCTCGGAGCTCTACTCCGGGACGGTCGATCTGGCGGTCCGATCCTCGGCCACGTGCGAGGACTCGGAGCTGGCCTCCTTCGCCGGGCAGTACGAATCGTATCTGAACGTCCGCGGCGAGGACGGCGTCCTCGAGGCATGGCGGAAGTGCTGCGCCTCAGCGTTCACCGAGCGCGCGATCGGCTATCAGCTCTCGCGCGGGATGGACCCCATGGCCGGCCGACTCGGGGTCGTCGTCATGAAGATGGTCCGCTCGGACATCGCGACGTCGGGCGTGCTCTTCACCCTCGACCCCGACTCCGGCAACCCGAACGTGATCCACATCACGTCGGCGTACGGACTCGGAGAGCTCGTCGTGCAGGGCAGCGTCTCTCCGGACACCTTCGTCGTCTGGAAGGAGGGCGTCCGGCGCGGCCGCCCCGCCGTGGTCCATCAGCAGCTCGGCGCGAAGGACCAGAAACTCGTCTACGCCACGCAGGGCGGCACCGCCACGGAGAGCGTGGACGTCCAGGCCAGCCGACAGCGCCAGTGGTCGCTCACGCGCGAGGAGGCGCTGGAGCTGGCGCGCATGGCGCTGACGATCGAGGACCACTACGGACGTCCGGTCGACGTCGAGTGGGCGAAGGACGGCTACACCGGCGAGCTCTTCATCGTGCAGGCCCGCCCCGAGACCGTGCACGCGAACGCCCAGGCGGCCACGACCTTCCAGCGCTTCCGCATGGCGCCGGGCGTGCTCGAGCAGGTCGCCGCGGAGGACCGCGTCCTGCTGCGCGGTCACGCGGTGGGCAGCCGGATCGGTGCCGGCCGCGTTCGCGTGTACCGCAGCTACGAGGAGGTGATCGTCCGCAAGCGCGAGATCCGGGCCCGGCTCGCGGCCGGCGAGCGGATCGAGGACATCCCCGCCGAGCAGCACGTCTTCGACCCGGGAGACGTGCTGGTCACGGAGCTGACCACACCCGACTGGGAGCCCCTGATGAAGGAGGCTTCCCTGATTCTCACCGAGAAGGGGGGTCGCACCTCGCACGCCGCGATCGTCGCGCGCGAGTTCGGCATCCCCGCGATCGTCGGGTGCGATGACGCGACCCGCGTTCTCCGCCCGCTCCAGGAGGTCACCGGCACGTGCGCCGAGGGAGACGAGGGCCTCGTCCTCGACGGCATCCAGCCCTTCGAGGTCGTCGAAGTCGAAGCCGCCGACGTGTCGGAGACCCGCACGGCGGTGAAGCTCAACGTCGGCTTCCCCGGCAAGGCGCTGCACGACGCCATGCTGCCGTCGGACGGCGTCGGCCTCGCCCGCCTCGAGTTCATCCTCACGGCGCAGGTGGGCATCCACCCCCTCGCGCTCGCGTACTTCGAGGAGTTGCGCGACTTCACCGCCGACGGGACGCTGGCCCCCGGGCTCGAGCGCTTCCGCGAGCGGCTCGAAGCGGAAGACCCGCACGAGCTCGTCACCCTGCTCGGCGCCATCGAGCGCCGAACGCCCGGCTACGGGGACCGTCGCCAGTTCTTCGTCGACCAGGTGGCGCACGGGGTCGGTCTGATCTGCGCGGCCTTCTACCCGCGCCCGGTGCTCGTGCGACTCTCGGACCTGAAGTCGAACGAGTATCGCGAGCTCCTCGGCGGTCGCCTCTTCGAGCCTCAGGAGGAGAACCCGATGATCGCGTGGCGCGGCGCCTCGCGGTACGTCGATCGGGGCTTCGCCGCGGCGTTCGACATGGAATGCGACGCCCTGCGGATGGTCCGCCAGACGCTCGGCCTCGACAACCTCCAGCTCATGGTGCCCTTCTGCCGCACCCCGGAGGAGGGCGAGAAGGTCGTGGGCCTGCTCGACCAGCACGGGCTCTCTCCGGAGGCGGGCGTGCCGCTGTACCTGATGGTCGAGCTGCCCTCGAACGTCATCGAGGCCGACCGCTTCATCCAGAAGATGGGGCTCGCCGGCGGCTCGATCGGCTCGAACGACCTGGTGCAGACCGTCTACGCGGTCTCCCGCGACGACCTCGAGCATTACGAGACGCCGGTCGACGCGCGCTCGCCGGCGGTCCGCGCGATGATCGCGCACGCGGTGAGCGCCTTCAAGGCGCGCGGCCTCGAGATCGGCATCTGCGGCCAGGCGCCCTCGGACTATCCCGAGGAGGTGCCACGCTTCCTGGTCGGGTGCGGGATCTCCTCGATCTCGGTGACGCCCGACACCGTGCTGGAGGTCAGGCGCAACGTGGCGGCCACGGAGGCGGAGTACGCGGAGCGGGGCGAGGACTCGGACTGAAGCGCGGTCGCCGGGCGCTGGTGAGGAGCGGGAGCGACCGGTAACCTCCCGGCTCCCCACGTCGTGATCCCGACCGGAGCCGTCCCGTGATTCCGCACGCCTCGTCCCCGTCCCGTCGCGCGTCCCTCCCTGCCCTCGGTGCGCTCGCGGCGCTGTTCGTCTCGGCGAGCCCCGCGGAAACGGCCGCGCAGGACCTCGTCCTCACCAACGCCAACGTCGTCGACGTCGTCGCCGGCTCCATCCGGACGGACGTGACGGTCACGGTGCGCGAGGGCCGCATCGCGTCGATCCTTCCGACCGGCTCGGCGGGGGCGCCGGCCGCCGGCGCCCGCACCGTCGATCTCGCGGGGCGCTACCTGGCGCCCGGTCTCCTCGACGCACACGTGCACGTGGGCTCCGAGGCGGACGCGCGCCGGGCGCTGCTGACGGGCGTGACGACGATGCGCAGCATGGGCGCCGACCACTACGCGGACGTCGGGATGCGCGCGCTGCAGCGCGCCGGGCACGCGGACACGCCGGAGTACCTCGCCGCGGGTTATCACGTCCGACCGCAGATGGCCGAAGGGTTCTTCCAGGATCATCCCGAGCTCGGCGCGCTCGACGGCGGGGGTGTGACCGGCGTCGACGCCGTGCGGGAGGTCGTGAGGGCGATCGTGTCGCGCGACGTGGACTTCGTGAAGACGAACGCCACGGAGCGGGCCGGTCTGCCGAACACGGACCCGCGCAAGCAGCTCTACGGTCAGGCCGAGATCGCCGCGATGGTCGAGGAGGCGGGTCGAGCGGGGATCGGTGTCTCGGCTCACGCGCACGGCGACGGCGGAGGCAGGGCGGCGGTCGCGGCCGGGGTGCGCAGCATCGAGCACGGCACCTACCTCAGCGAGACGACGCTGCGCATGATGGCCGAGCGCGGCACCTTCCTCGTGCCCACGATCGCGATCGTGCGGGACCTCACGATCGCCGGCGGAGACTACGACAACGCGGTGCTCAACATCCGCGGCCGGCACATGCTCCCCCGCGTGCAGGAGACGGCCGCCGCCGCGCACCGCCTCGGCGTGAAGATCGTCGCCGCCACCGACACGGGGTACGGGCCGAACAGCACGACCACCCTGGCCCACGAGCTGATCGAGCTCAACGATGTCGGCTTGAGCCCGCTCGAAGCGCTGCGCGCTGCGACCACGACCGCCGCCGAGCTCTTCGGCATGGAGGACCGCGTCGGGCGGATCGCGCCCGGCTTCGAGGCGGACCTCATCGTGCTCGAGCGCGATCCGCTCCAGGGCATCGAGGTGGTCCAGGACGTCCTGATGGTCGTCAGCGACGGCGAGGTGATCGTGCAGCGCGGCGACTGGCCGGGCCGACCGGTCTCCTGAGCCGGCGAGCGGAGCGGGGACGCGGGCCGGCCGCCCGCGTCCCCCTCCCCGCTACTCCCGGAGCACCCCCGCCGGATCGAGCGTCGCGGCCCTTCGGGCCGGCAGGTAGTTGGCGAGCGCCGCCACGCCGACGAGCAGGAGCGTGACCACGACGTAGACCCTCGGCTCGGTCGCGTCGACGCCGACGAGGATGCGAGAGACGACGCCGGCGCCGGCCAACGAGGCCACGAGACCGATCGCCGTGCCGATCGCGACGCGGCCCAT
>CALJLC010000131.1 GCA_937982605.1 uncultured Gemmatimonadales bacterium
CCGAAGAAGAAGAGCCCGAGCATGTTGAAGAAGAGGTGGCTGAAGCCGGCGTGCAGGAACATGTACGTGACCAGCGTCCACGGCCGGTAGAGCGCCACCGGCGGGTAGAAGGTCAGGTCGCGCGCGAGTCCCGGGCTCGTGGCGGTGACGAAGAACATCACCACGTTGGCGATCAGGATCCGCTGGACCCACGGGGTCATGGCGTACATGGAAAGCCCTACCCCGTTCGCGGGGCGAAGTGTTTCAGGCGTCCGGACATGGCCCGACAAGGTGGTCGAGCGCACCCGCTCCGGCTACCCGACCTCTGGCCCGCCGCGGGCCGGACGGCGAGAATCGGCCGGAACGCGCCACGCCGGTCCCCGGAGCTCCCGATCGACTCGCCCACGCCCCGCCCCGCGGGTCCCCGCCACCGCTACGGCTTCTACGCGGCGGCGTCCGTCGTCGTGGCCAACATGATCGGGACCGGTGTCTTCACGAGCCTCGGCTTCCAGCTGGTGGATATCCGGTCGACGGTGCCGCTGCTGCTCCTCTGGGTGGTCGGGGGCGTGGCCGCGTTCTGCGGCGCGCTCTCCTACGCCGAGCTCGGAGCGGCGATTCCCCGGTCGGGAGGTGAGTACACCTTCCTCTCGCGCGTCTACCACCCCGGTGCCGGCTTCGTCTCCGGATGGATCTCCGCCACGATCGGGTTCGCGGCTCCGACCGCACTCGCCGCGATCACCTTCGGCGCCTATCTCTCGTCGGTCGTGCCGGCGCTGCCGGAGCGGGGCCTCGCGCTCTCCCTGGTCGCGGTCCTGACCGCGGTCCACGCCACGACGCATCGGAAGTCGGGGCTCCTGCAGTCGGGCTTCACGACGCTGAAGATCGTGCTGATCGTGGCGTTCTGCCTGGCCGCGCTCATCCTCACGCCGGCGCCTCAGCCGGTCGGCCTGGCACCCGCCCCCGGCGACGCCGGGGTCGTCTTCAGCGGCGCCTTCGCGGTCTCGCTGATCTACGTCTCGTACGCCTACACGGGCTGGAACGCCGCGACGTACCTCACGAGCGAGCTCGCGGAGCCCGCCCGCAGCCTGCCGCGCATCCTCGGGGGTGGCACCGCGCTGGTCATGGTGCTCTACGTGGGGCTGAACTACGCCTTCCTGCGCGCGGCCCCGATGGACGCCATGGAGGGGCAGGTGGAGGTGGGCTACATCGCCGCCACCTACATCTTCGGCCCGGCGGGCGCCAACGTGATGGGGGTCACCCTGGCGCTGCTCCTGGTCTCCACCGTGAGCGCGATGATCGTGGCGGGCCCGAGGGTCCTCCACGTCATCGGCGAGGACTACGCCGCGTTCCGGTGGTTCGCCTCGCTCAACGCCGACGGGATCCCGGTGCGGGCCGTCGTGACCCAGGGGGTCCTCGCCGCGCTCTTCATCGTGACCGGCTCGTTCGAGCAGATCCTCGTCTTCTCCGGCTTCGTGCTCGGTCTCAACAGCCTCCTCACGGTGGCCGGCGTCTTCGTGTTCCGGCTCCGGGAACCGGGCGCGGACCGGCCCTACCGTACCTGGGGATGGCCGCTGACCCCGCTCGTGTACCTGGGCCTCACGCTCTGGACGCTGACCTATCTGGCGCTCGACCGCCCGACGGAGGCCGCGGTCGCGGGGCTCCTGATCGCGGCGGGAACGGCCCTCTACCTGATCGCGGGCCGCCGCACGCCCTCGGGGAACGGCGCCGACGCCTGAAAAGAAGCCGCCCCGGCCGGGAGGGCCGGGGCGGCTGGACGTTCGCTCGTTCGCGCGAGGTGCCGGGCGACTCACCACATGTCGTCGTCGTCGTCGTCCCCGTCGTCGTAGTCGTCGTCCTCGTCGTCGTCGTCGTCCTCCTCATCCTCCTCGTCGTCGTCGTCGTCGAGATCGTCGTCGTCTGCTTCCCAGTCGTCGTCGTCCCAGTCCTCGTCGTCCAGCTCCTCGTCCTCGTCGATGTCGTCGTCGGCGAAGGAAAGGACCTGAGGTCCGAGGGTCTCCGCCTCGAACCAGCTCGACCGGCTCATCTCGCGCCTCCGTGTGTGGCGGTTGGCGGGGGCCGGGCCGAAGCGTTTTCGGCCACCGCTCCCGTCCGTTGTCGCGAAAATAAGAGAGGCGCGTACCGCGTCAACGAGATTCTCGGACCAGCTGATACAGGGGCCTGGGCTCGATCTGGAAGGTCACGTGCTCGATCCCGAACCCCCGCATCCGATCCCTGACCTCGTCGAGGATGCGTGTATGCTCCGCGGGGTCGTCGATGACTCCGTGCCCGGAGAGTGCCACGAAGCCGCTCGTCAGGGTCCACACGTGCAGGTCATGCACGTCGTCGAGCCCGTCGATGGCGTCCAGCGCCTCGATGATCTCGTTCATGTCGAGGTGCCCCGGGACGCTCTCCAGGAGGACGTCCGTCGCCTCCCGCACGAGGTTCCAGGCGCTGAACAGGATGAGGGCCGCGATGACCACCGAGATGATCGGGTCGGCCGGGGTCCATCCGGTCGCCAGGACCACGACACCCGCGGCGATCGTCCCCACCGAGCCGAGCAGATCCCCGAGCACGTGGAGGTACGCACCGCGGACGTTCAGGTTGTCGTGCGAATGCGCATGCAGCACGAACGCCGCGACCACGTTGACGAGAAGGCCGAGCGCGGCGACCCCGAGCATCACCGGCCCGTCGATGTCGACCGGGTCGCGGACGCGCTGCCACGCCTCGACGACGATGAGCCCCGCCACCAGCAGGAGCGTCGCCCCGTTGACGAGGGCCGCCAGGATCTCGAAACGGGCGTAGCCGTACGTGCGCCTCTCGGTCGGGGGTCGGCGCGCGAGTCGGATCGCGAAGAGCGAGAGGGCGAGCGCCGCGACGTCCGAGAACATGTGCCCTGCGTCGGCGAGCAGCGCGAGGGACCCGGACACGACGCCCCCGACGACCTCGGCGACGGTGAAGACGGCGGTCAGCCCCAGAACGCCCGTCAGACGGCGACTCACCTCGGCCCGGTCGCCGCCCGACGCGTCGCGCCCGAACGCGCGCCCGCGCGCCTCGTGCCCCGAAGCCGGCCGATCACCCGGGGCTCGGGCGTGGTCGTGCCCGTGGTGCGAGTGTCCGTGGTGGTGGTGACCGAAGCCCATCCGTGCCCTCCGGCGGTCGATGTAGCCTGTCCTCAACTATATTCCCGCGGAGAGTCGACGCCATCCGTGACGGTACCAATGACGGAATCGAACCCGCTCCTCGGGCGTGAGGAGCGCATACCCTTCCACCTCATCGAGGCCCGTCACGTCGAGCCCGGCGTGCAGTCGGCGCTCGCCGAGGCCCGGGCCGAGGTGGAGGCGATCGCCGCCGACGGGAGCACCCCGACGTGGGACGCCACGGTGGGACGGCTCGACGCCGCGCTCGAGCGCCTCTCGGAGGTCGTGAGCCCGGTGGGTCACCTCGTCTCCGTGGCCGAGACGCCGGAGCTCCGAGACGCATACAACCGGGTGCTCCCGGAGATCTCCGCCTTCTGGTCGAGCATTCCGCTCCACGAGGGCCTCTGGCGGCGGATCGAGGCGTACGCGGGCACCGAGGAAGCCGCGGGGCTGGTCGGGATCCGGCAGCGCCACCTCGAGAAGACGGTCCGCGATTTCGAGCGGGCCGGCGCGAACCTTCCGGACGACCGCAAGGCGCACCTGCAGGACCTCCAGGTCCAGCTCGCCCAGCTGCAGCAGCGCTTCAGCGAGAACGTCCTCGACGCCACGGCCGAATTCGAGCTGCTGGTGACGGACGAGGCCCGGCTCGACGGGGTCCCGGCCGGCGCCCGCCGTCGCTTTCGGGCGGCGGCCCGGGGCAAGGGACAGGAGGGCTGGCTGCTCACGCTCGACTACCCTTCGGTCGAGCCGATTCTGAAGTACTGCCGCGACCGCGAGCTGCGTCGGGAGATCCTCGTGGCCTACACCACCCGGTGTCGCGAGGGCGACTTCGACAACCGCGCGCTCATGGCGCGGATCCTGCGCGTCCGGGACGAGATCGCCACGGTCCTGGGGTACGACAGCTTCCCCGACTACAACCTCGTCGACCGCATGGCCGGCTCCGGCGCCCGCGCCATCGCCTTCGAGCACGACCTCGTCGAGAGGACCCGACCGTACTGGGCCCGGGACGTCGAGGAGCTCCGGCGCCACGCCGGTGGGCTCGAGCTCGACCAGCTCCGGCCGTGGGACGTGTCGTTCGTCATGGAGGACCTGCGCCGGAGCCGCTACGACATCGACGACGAGCTGATGCGACCCTACTTCCCGCTCGGGCAGGTGCTCGACGGGATGTTCGAGATCGTGCGACGCACCTTCGGCTTCCGGATCGAATCGCGCCCCATCGAGGAGGTCTGGCACCCGGACGTCCGCTTCTACGAGATCTTCGACGAGGACGGCACGCTGCTCGGCGCCTTCTACACGGACTGGTTTCCCCGGAAGGAGAAGCGGCAGGGCGCCTGGATGAACAACTTCATCACGGGCGGCCCCACGGAAGACGGCTTCCGCCCCCACGTGGGCGTGATGTGCGGCAACTTCACCCCGCCGGACGACGACGGGGCCGACGCGCTCCTGACCCATCGGGAGGTCCAGACCACCTTCCACGAAT
>CALJLC010000132.1 GCA_937982605.1 uncultured Gemmatimonadales bacterium
GACCGGGACAGGTCCCCACCGACCACCCGGGCGCCGTGCGCCTCCGCGGCGTCGCGCACGCCCCGGTTCACCGCCTCGACGTCGACGTCGCCTTCTCGCGGAGCCGCGATCGACACCAGGACGCCGACCGGCGCCGCACCCATCGCGGCCAGGTCGGAGAGCGCGGAGACCGCGGCCCGCCACCCGACCTCGTGGTCGGAGATCCAGCTGCGCCGGAAGTGCACACCCTCCACGGAGAGCTCCGAGCTCACGACCCATCCGCCCTCGAGCACCGCGGCGTCGTCGCCCGGACCGACCATGACCTCGGGAGGGAGCGTCTCCGCGCCCTCCGTGAAGCGGCGGATCATGTCGAACTCGGTGCCCCGCCCCAGCCGTATCGTGCGCCCCATCGTCACTCCCTCCTTCGGTGCCCCGGGACGCGCGAGCGCGTGCCTCGGGGTCGCGGCCCCCCGCGTGCACTACCGGAACGGTCAGCGCGCGGGGTCGGCATCGAAGATGACGAAGGGGAGGTGCAGGTCCGGTTCGGCCGGACCGGGCTCGGCGAGCGCCTCGGGAATCCGCTCGACCACATCCGAGGGGGTCAGCCCCGCCCCCAGGCCGGCCAGCGTCGCGGCCCGGCCCGTCAGGTAGAGCCCCACCGCTCCCGCGTCGGCCGGGTGGAGGCCCTGGGCCACGAGCGCGACGCAGGCGCCGGTCAGCGCGTCACCCATCCCGGCGACGGCCAGATCCGACGAGCTCTGCGTGTCGAAGGAGACCGGCCGGCCGGGCGATCCCACCAGGGAGGGGGCGCCCTTGAGCAGCACCGCGCAGCCGAAGGCGTCGACCGCGTCCCGAAGCGCCGAGAGCGCGTCGGCTCCCGAGGCCTCCGGTCGCAGCCGCGCCATCTCGCCGGGGTGGGGCGTCGTCAGGAGGGGCCGGCGCGCCGCGACGTCGGCGAGGTAGACGCCGCCATCGGCGGCGAGGATCGGCGCGTCGGCGTCGAGCACGAGGGGCGTCTCGCCGGCGCCGACCACGCGCTCGAGGGCCTCGCGCGCCGCGGGGGCCCGGCCGAGGCCGGGCCCGACCGCCACGGCGTCGCTTTCCGCGGCGGCCCGCTCCAGGGCACCCGCCTCGAAGCCGACGTGGATCGCGTCGGGGAGCGTGCTCTGGACGATGTCGCGGTTCTCCTCGACGGTCGCCACGCGGAGGAGCCCGGCACCCGTCCTGAACGCTGACCGGGCCGCCAGGACGACCGCGCCGGCCATGCCGCGGGAGCCCCCGACCACGAGAATCCGGCCGACCCGGTTCTTGTGCGTGTCCGTCGACCGGCGCGGCAGCCGGGCGCGCGCCCACGCAGGGGTGCAGACGACGGCGCTCGCGTCCGCCTCCCCGAGCGGCGGAAAGCCGATCTCCACGACGACGTGGCGACCGGCCCGCCCCCGAGCCGGGTGGAGCAGCGCGCCGGTCTTGGCGGCGCCGAAGGCGACGGTGGCGAAGGCCCGCACGGCGGCCCCCGGGACCTCGCCCGTGGTGGCGTCGACGCCGGAAGGCACGTCAAGGGCCAGCACCGGCACGCCGGACGCGTTCAGGCGCTCGATCGCCCGGGCCTGCCGGTCCCGGGGCGCCCCGCGGACACCCGTGCCGAGGACGCCGTCCACGACGGCGTCGGAGCCGTCCAGGACGCCGGTCCACCCGGCGTCGTCGAGCGCCTCGTCCGGCACGACGCGCACGGGCCAGCCATGGAGCAGCGGATCGTCCGCGGGACGGTCACCGACCAGGACGGCGGTGCACTCGGCGCCCCACGCCGCGAGGGAGCGAAGCGCCACGAGCGCGTCGCCTCCGTTGTTCCCGGAGCCGACGAGCGCCACCACCCGGGCAGGCGAGAGCATGCGCGCGAGCACCGCCGCGGCGCAGCGCCCGGCGTTCTCCATGAGCACCGGCTGGGGCACCCCCACGACGTCGATCGCGCGCCGGTCGAACGCGGCGGCCTCGTCGGCGGTCTGGGCCCGCACGTCACCCCGGGCAAACGGACGGAGCCGAGGGCGGGGCGCCTTCATGGAGGTGTCATCGGCGTCGCGGAGAGGCGCGACGCCGGCGCGCGGAACGCGCTACTTGTACGACTGGCCGATCTGGCGGCCGAGGGTGATCTCGCCGTTGTCGATCCGGAGGTTGAATCCGCACTCGGGATTCGAGCAGACCCACGCCTTGTAACGGATCGGGGCCCCGTCCCTGCCGTAGTCCGAAAGCGGCAGCAAGAGGCCGCTGTCGCACTTCTGGCACCGAGGAAACCCGGTGACTTCCGCCATGTCCTACCCCCTCCCCTTTCAAGTGACGGTCGACGCCGTCGCTGTGCCCGAGCTCGTCGGGCGTGTCTTGGAATGTCGAGCCGCCCGGGGGCGGCCCCTGCTTCAGGTGACCGTACCCCAGGGATAGTTCGTCTCGAACGCGTCCTCGAAATCGAACAGGTCCACGAAGTCCTCCGGACGGTCGTCGTCCTCCTTCACGAGGAGGCCGTGCTCGACCATCGCGAACACGACCCGGCCGACGTCCTCGGTTCCGTGGATTCCCCAGTGCTCCAGCACGGCTTTGGCGAGAAGCCCGTACCGGCCGATCGCCAGCTCCCGAACGCCTTCGGTGAGTTCGCGCCCCGAGATGTGCCGGGGCTCGTCGAGAGACTGGATGACCGACTGCAGCGCGAGCATGACGAACTCGTAGGAGCGCGCGTGGAAGCGCGGGTTCCGCTCCTGGAGTCGATCCAGAACTTCTTCCTGGAATTGCAGTTCGGTCATTCGGGCAATCTGTGCTGCGCGATGGACGTTCGCCAGACGTGGCGGTCAGTCCGCCACGAGCTCGTGGTAGAGCGGGAAGGCGCCGCTCAGCTCCCGGACCTCGGCACGCACCGTGGCGATGCGGTCGGCGTCGCCCGGGGATTCGAGGACATCGGCCATCCACGTGGCGATCCGGGCCATCTCCGGCTCCTTCATGCCGCGCGAGGTCAGCGCCGGCGTGCCGATACGCAGGCCGGACGTCACGAACGGAGACCGCGACTCTCCGGGCACGGTGTTCTTGTTGACCGTGATCCCGGCCGACTCGAGCGCGTGCTCGGCGTCCGTTCCGGAGAGGTCGGGGTGGCTCCGACGCAGGTCGACGAGGACGAGGTGGTTGTCCGTCCCGCCGCTGACGAGGCCGAAGCCGCGCTCCATGAGCCCCGCGCCCAGGGCCTGCGCGTTGGCCACGACCTGCCCCGCGTATACCGCGAAGTCCGGCTCCAGGACCTCGCGGAATCCCACCGCCTTCGCCGCGATGACGTGCATCAGCGGTCCGCCCTGCATGAAGGGGAAGACCGCCTTGTCGACGCCCTTGGCGTACTCCTCCCGGCACAGCACCAGGCCGCCGCGCGGACCGCGCAGCGTCTTGTGCGTCGTCGTCGTGACGATGTCGGCGTGCGGCACCGGAGAGGGATGGTGGCCCGAGGCGACGAGCCCGGCGCTGTGCGCCATGTCCACGAGCAGCTTCGCCCCGACCTCGCGCGCGATCTCACCGAACGTCTCGAAGTCGATGATGCGCGGATAGGCGCTCGCCCCGGCCACGATCAGGCGCGGCCGCTCGGACCTCGCCTTGTCCCGGACGTCGTCGTAGTCGATGCGGCCGTCCTCCTCGCGCACGCCGTAGAAGGCGGGCTCGAACAGCTTGCCGCTGAAGTTGACCGGCGAGCCGTGGGTGAGGTGACCGCCGTTGCTCAGATCCATCCCGAGGATCTTGTCGCCGGCTTCGATGAGCGTGAAGTACGCCGCCATGTTGGCCTGCGCCCCCGAGTGCGGCTGCACGTTCGCGTGCTCCGCGCCGAAGATCCGCCTGGCCCGGTCGCGCGCCAGATTCTCCACGACGTCGGCGAACTCGCACCCGCCGTAGTAGCGCTTGCCGGGGAGCCCCTCGGCGTACTTGTTCGTCAGCACCGAGCCCATCGCCTCGAGCACCGCCCGGGAGACGAAGTTCTCCGAGGCGATGAGCTCGAGGCCCTCGAGCTGGCGCCGTTCTTCGGCGATCAGGGCGTCGGCGACCTCGGGGTCGGTGACCCGCACGTGCTCGAGCCCGCGGCCCACTCCGGACGGTTCCATGCTCAGAACGTCCGCTGGAGGTGGCGGACCTGCCGGACGCGCTGCTGCGCCACCCGGGTCGCCGCGGCGTTGGTGTCCGTCCCGTCGGACCGGGCCAGCTCGAGGATCCGAATCAGCGTCTCGTAGATCTCCCCGGCCTTCTTCTTGGCGCGGGCGGCGGTCCAGCCGTGGATCTCGCCATACACGTTGATGAGCCCCCCGGCGTTGATGACGTAGTCCGGGGCGTAGAGGATCCCCTTCTCGGCGAGCGCGGGCCCGTGCACCTCCGCGCGTGCCAGCACGTTGTTCGCGGCCCCGGCGATGATGTCGAACGAGAAGCGCCCGAGGGTGTCGTCGTTCACCACGGCCCCGAGCGCGCACGGCGCGAAGATGTCGGCGTCGACGTCGTAGATGGCGTCGGGCTCCACGGCGGTGGCGCCGAAGTCGTCGACGACGCGCTGGATCCGCTCGGCGTCGATGTCCGTGACCGTGAGCCGCGCGCCTTCCCCGGCCAGGTCCTCGCAGAGGTAGTATCCGACGTGGCCGAGCCCCTGCACCGCCACGTGGCGGTCGGCGAGGGAATCGTTCCCGTAGCGCACGGCCGCCGAGGCCTTGATGCCCCGGTAGACGCCGTACGCCGTGACCGGGGAGGGGTCCCCGGAGCGGCCGAGGAGGCCGACGACGTGCTCGGTCTCCATCGCCACGTACTCCATGTCGCTCGGTGACGTGCCGACGTCCTCGGCGGTGATGTATCGGCCGCCGAGCGACTCGACCGCCCGTCCGTGCGCCCGGAAGATCATCTCCCGGTCGGGGGTGCGGTTGTCGCCCCAGATCACCGACTTCCCGCCGCCCAGGTTGAGCCCCGAGATCGCGGCCTTGTACGTCATGCCCCGGGAGAGCCGCAGGGCGTCGACGACGGCGTCGCGTTCGCACTCGTAGTTCCAGAAGCGGGTGCCGCCCAGCGCCGGACCGAGCGTCGAGTCGTGGATGGCGATGATGCCCCGGTACCCGAGCTCCGGATCGTTCCAGAAGACGAGCTCCTCGTGGCCGCCTTCCGTCATCAGGTCGAACGTTTCCATGCTCTCCTCTTCAGGAAGCGCCGGAGTCGCGCAGGATCTCACCCGCGATGACGCGACGCATGATCTCGTTGGTCCCTTCGTAGATCTCGGCCCCCTTGGCGTCGCGCATCAGACGCTCGACCGGATAGTGCCGCATGTATCCGTAGCCGCCGAAGATCTGGATCGCCTCGTCCGCGGCGAAGGTGGCGGCCTCGGAGGCGGCGAGCTTGGCCATGGCGGCCCGGGCGGTGACGCCGTCGGCGCCGGTGCGCGGCGTGCCGTTGCGCGTGGCTTCCCACGCCAGCGCGGCCTCCCACGCCAGCGCACGTCCACCGGCGACGCGGTGGGCCGAGTCGGCGAGCTTGGCCTGGAGGGCGCCGAAGCGCCCGATCGGGGTGCCGAACTGCTCCCGCTCGAGCGCGTAGCGGGCCGCGTGCTCGAGCGCCGCCCGGCCGATTCCGGTGGCCTGGGCGGCGATGCCGATCCGGCCGAGGTCGAGCGCCTCGAGCGCGTAGCGGAGCCCCGAGCCGGCGTCCCCGACGAGCGCGTCGGCCCCGAGCCGGACACCGTCGAGCCGCACGCCGATCGTCTCGGACGCCCGCAGTCCCATCGTCGACTCCCGCTCCCCCGGATGCCATCCGGCGGTGTCCGTCGGGACGAGGAAGGCGCCGAGGCCGTCGTCGGACGTCCGGGCGAAGACGACCACCACGTCGGCGCGCGCGCCGTTCGTGACCCACCGCTTGGCCCCGTCGAGCCGCCAGCCGTTGCCGTCCCGCTCGGCCGTCGTCGAGATCGACGACGGGTCGGAGCCGGCGTCCGGCTCCGACAGCGCGAAGGCGCCGAGCACCTCGCCGGAGGCGAGGCGGGGGAGCCAGCTCGACCTCTGCTCCGGCGTCCCGTGGCGGAGCAGCACCTCGACGACCGGCCCGTTGTGGATGGCCACCGAGAGCGCCACCGCGGCGTCGCCCCACGCCAGCTCCTCGAGCCCGACCCGGCAGGTGGCCAGGTCGAAGCCCAGCCCCCCGTGCTCCTCGGGCACGAGCATGCCCAGGAAGACCGACCCCGCCAGCTTGCCGAAGATCTCGTCGGGGAGCGCGCGCTCCGCGTCCCATTCGGCCGTGTGGGGGCGCAGCTCGCTCTCGGCGAAGGCGCGCGCCAGCTCCTGGAGCTCCCGCTGCTCGTCGGTCAGCCGCCTCGTCATCGTCATCCCCTCCCCCGGCTCAGCCGTAGACGTGGAAGCCGCGTCCCGACTTCCGGCCGAGCCAGCCCGCCGCGACGTACTTCCGCAGGAGGGGGCACGGCCGGTAGCGGTCGTCGCCGAGCTCGCGATGCAGGACCTCGAGAATGTTCAGGCAGGTGTCCAGCCCGATGAGGTCGGCCAGCGCGAGCGGGCCCATCGGGTGGTTCATGCCCAGCTTCATCACCGTGTCGATCGCCTCGGGCTCGGCCACGCCCTCCATGAGCGCGAAGACCGCCTCGTTGATCATCGGCATGAGGACCCGGTTCGAGACGAAGCCGGGGAAGTCGTTGACCTCGACCGGCGTCTTGCCGAGGTCCTCGGCGAGCGACACGGTCGCGGCCGTGGTCTCGTCGGAGGTGGCGAGCCCTCGGATGACCTCGACGAGCTGCATGACCGGGACCGGGTTCATGAAGTGCATCCCGATCACCGCCTCCGGTCGGTCCGTCCGCGCCGCGATCTCCGTGATCGAGATCGACGACGTGTTGGTGGCCAGGATCGCCCCGTCGTCGGCGACCCGGTCGAGCGTCTCGAAGATCGAGTACTTGAGGTCGGGACGCTCCGGGACGGCCTCGACGACGAGATCGACCCCCACGGCCCCGGCCTCGAGGTCCTGCACCGTCTCGATCCGGGCCAGCGTCGCGTCGCGCTCGGCCTCGTCGATGATCTCCTTCTTGACCTGCCGGTCCAGGTTCTTCCCGATCGTCGCGAGGGCGTGCTCCAGGACGTCGGCCGAGACGTCGATGAGGCGCACGTCCTTTCCGTGCTGCGCCGCGACGTGCGCGATCCCGTTGCCCATGGTTCCGCCGCCGATCACGGCGATCCGGTCGATGCCCATCCGGTGTCCTTTCTGGGGTCGCCGGGACCGGGGCGACCCCGTCCCCGGATCAGTTCAGCGTCTACTCGATGCCGGGGCGGAGCCCACGAAGCGAGAGGACCGCGAAGAAGGCGAACGCGATCTTGGTGGCGTCGCCGACGAGGAAGGGGACGACGCCGAGCGCGAGCGCCTCCCCGGCCCCGAGGCCACCGAGCCCCATGAGCTGGAGCACTCCGCCGGTGTACATCGTTGCCACGCCGGCCACGAGCCCGCCGAGGAGCCGGAGCGCGGCCGCGGCCGAGCGCGTACGCGCCGGGCCGGAGACGACGCCCGCGAGGAACGCCGCCGCGGGAGCGGCCAGGAGGTAGCCGCCCGTGGGTCCGAGGAGCCAGGGCAGCCCCGCGCCGCCGTTCGAGAAGCCCGCAGCGCCCAGCGCCCCCACCGTCACGTACGCCGCCATGGCGAGCGCGCCGGCACGCGCGCCGAGCAGGACGCCCGCGAGCACGACGAAGAGGGGCTGGAGCGTCACCGGCACCGGAGTCCACGGCAGCCGAACCGCCACCTGCGCCGAGAAGGCCGTCAGGAG
>CALJLC010000133.1 GCA_937982605.1 uncultured Gemmatimonadales bacterium
CGACCGGAGCTTCGCCGAATCCGGCTTCACGGGTCCGCTGCACGGCATCCCCGTGATCGTCAAGGACAACTACGACACCCGCGACCTCCCCACGACCAACGGCATCCTGGCGCTCAAGGGCTCGGTCCCGCCGGACGACGCCTTCCAGGTGGCGCGGCTCCGCGAGGCCGGGGCGATCGTCCTTGCCAAGGCGAACCTGGCGGAGTTCGCCACCAGCGGGGCGTACTCCGTGAGCTCGGTGCTGCCCGGCTTCTCGAGGAACCCGTACGACACCCGACGGGTGACCGCCGGCTCCAGTGGCGGGACGGCCGCGGCGGTCGCCGCCAACCTGGGCACCGTGGGCCTCGGCACCGACACCGGCAGCTCCATCCGGGGACCGGCCGCCCACCAGGCGCTCGTCGGCTTCCGCACCACGATGGGGCTCTCGAGCCGTGACGGGATCGCTCCGCTCAACCTCGCGCGAGACGTGGGCGGGCCGATGGCCCGGACGGTGGAGGACGCCGTCCGCGTTCTGGACGTCATCGTCGGGTACGATCCGGCCGACACCGTCACCGCCCGCGCCGAGGGGAGCCGGCCGGAGAGCTACCTCGCCCACCTCGTCGCCGACGGCCTCGCGGGCAGGCGCATCGGCGTCCTCCGCCGCTTCTTCGAGCTTCCGGACGCGGAGGAGGACGGGCCGCAGCCGAGCCCGGTCGACGTGCCCGACGCGGACGACGGGGCGGTCCCGGGAGACGGCGTGCCCGTCGACGAGCAACGGGACGCGCGCGCGCAGCCAGACACACCGGACGAACCGACGGAAGAGGAGCGGGAGCCGACGAAGGTCCACCCCGAGGTTCTCGCCCTCGTGGAGCGCGCCCTCGTCGACATGGAGGCCGCCGGCGCCACGATCGTCGACAGCGTGGACATCCCCGCGCTCGACTCGCTCCGACGGGCGATTCCCGGCATCCCGCGATTCCGGTGGGACTTCGACGCGTACCTGGCCACCCGCCCGGAAGTGCCGAGACGGACGATGGCCGAGATCCTCGAGTCGGGGGACTTCCACCCCTGGCTGCGCGCGTCGCTGCAGCGCGCGGTCGACGAGGAGTTCGAGGGCGCTCCCGAGTCGCACGAGGAGTGGCAGGCATATCTCGACGCCACCGCCGCGCTGCAGGACGCCGTGCTCGCCGCCATGGACGACGCGGGCGTCGACGTGCTGGTCTACCCGACGTACAACTACCCCGCCCGACTGATCGGGGATCTGAACACCACCTACGGCGCGAACAGCTCCACGATCTCCCCGCCCACCGGCTTCCCGGCCTTCAACGTCCCGATGGGCTACGTCGGCGGGACCCTCCCTTCGGGACTGCAGATCCTCGGCCGTCCCTTCGACGAGGGGACGATGATCGAGATCGCCTTCGCATACGAGCAGGCGACGCGACACCGGCGCCCGCCCCCCTCGACCCCTCCGATCCCGCGTCGGTAGCCCTCCGGCCGGCCCCCTACATCGGCTCGTCGGCCGAGGGCCCGTAGTGGCCCGGCACCGGCACGTCGAGCATGCGCAGGTAGACGCCGAGCTGCGCGCGGTGATGGACGTTGTGGTTCAGGATGAAGCTGCGCAGCACCGCCGCCTTGGGCATCGCGAGCGCGACCTCGCCCCCCTTCGTCATCGTCCACGTCTCCATGAGCGTGTCACCCGACGTGCCGGCGAGGACCTTCCGGGCCTCCGCGACTCCCTCGTCGAAGTGCGCGAGGATCTCAGCCTTGGTCTCCGGGACCGTCCGCTCGTAGGGCGCGTCCAGGTCGAAGCCGTCCTGTTCGAGCGTCACCGCGGTCCAGCGCGGCACCTCGGCGACGTGCGCCGCCAGATCGTGCAGCGAGAACGACTTGTCGTGCGGCTTCCAGTCGAACTTCTCCTCCGGGACCCGTTCGAGCGCCTTCCGCGTCTCCCCGAACTCGTGGTCGAACTCGGGCAGGAACATCGATCCGTCCATCGTCCACCTCCACACCTGGGTGCTCTCGACCGCGCGACCCCTCGCCGCACGGGGGACCGAACATATGCCGAAGGTACGGCGCGCCGCAACCCGGCCTCCGCCCCGGCCCGGAGACGCCGCTCGACGGAACCCCGCCCGCGCCGGAGGGTGCAGGAGCGGAGCGCCGCGCGGCGGCCGACCACCCCCGACGGAGCGATCTCATGGCCCGGGTGCTGATCCTCTTCGCACACCCGTCCCTGGAGCGTTCACGCGTTCACCGCGTGCTGCTCGACGCCCTGCCGTCCGATCCCGGGCTCACCCTGCACGACCTCTACGAAGCCTATCCGCGGCTCGACATCGACGTCGCGCGGGAGCAGGAGCTGCTCCTCGGGCACGACGTGATCGCCTTTCAGCATCCCTTCTACTGGTACAGCACGCCGCCGATCCTGAAGCAGTGGCAGGACCTCGTCCTCGAGCACGGCTGGGCGTACGGCTCCACGGGCGACGCGCTCGAGGGAAAGACGTTCCTCTCCATCCTCAGCGCGGGCGGAGGCGAGGCGGCGTACTGCGCGGTGGGCTACAACCGCTTCACCGTGCGCCAGCTCCTGGCCCCGGTGGAGCAGACGGCCCAGCTCTGCGGCATGCGCTTCCTGCCCCCGTTCGTCGTCTTCGGCACTCACCGTCTCGGACCGTCGGACATCGCGGCGCAGGCGGCGCGATACCGCGCGCTGGTGGAGGCGCTCGTGGCCGGCGAGCCCGACGAGGCGGAACGCGAACGGCTGGCCGACGCGATCACGATCAACGGCTTCGTCGATCGTCTGGTGGGGGCCGGCACGTGAGCACCGAGACGTTCTTCCTGCACGCCTTCGTCTACCTGACGGCGGCGGTCGTGGCCGTCCCGGTCGCCAAGCGCATCGGGCTCGGCTCGGTCCTCGGCTACCTCCTGGCCGGAATCGTGATCGGTCCCTTCGTGCTCGGCCTGGTGGGCGCGGAGGGCGCGGACGTCATGCACTTCGCGGAGTTCGGCGTCGTCATGATGCTCTTCGTGATCGGGCTCGAGCTCGAACCGTCGCTGCTCTGGCGCATGCGCGCGCCGATCCTCGGGCTCGGCGGCTTGCAGGTGCTGATCACCGGCACGGCGGCAACCGGAATCGCGATCGCGCTCGGGCTCGCCTGGCAGGCCGCGGTGGCCGTCGGGATGGTCGTGGCCCTGTCGTCGACCGCCATCGTGCTGCAGACCCTGGCCGAGAAGGGGCTCCTCAAGACGTCGGCCGGACAGAGCGCGTTCTCGGTGCTCCTCTTCCAGGACATCGCGGTGATCCCGATGCTCGCCGTGATGCCGCTCCTGGCCACGGGGCACGTCGAGCTCGCCGGCGACGGCCACGCGGCCGCGGAGACGTGGATCTCGACGCTGCCGGGCTGGGGACGAGGCCTCGCCGTCCTCGGAGCGGTGGCGCTCATCATCGGAGCCGGGCGCTACCTGGTGGAGCCGGCGTTCGGCGTGCTGGCCAAGGTGCGCATGCGCGAGATCTTCACCGCGGCGGCGCTCCTGCTGGTCATCGGCATCGCGCTCCTCATGCAGCAGGTGGGGCTGAGCCCGGCGCTCGGGACCTTCCTCGCCGGCGTCGTCCTCGCCACGAGCCGATACCGCCACGAGCTGGAGGCCGACATCGAGCCCTTCAAGGGGCTGCTTCTCGGGCTCTTCTTCATCTCGGTCGGCGCGTCCATCGACTTCGACGTCATCCGGGGGGCGCCGGGACTCGTGGCCGGCGTGACCGCCTCGATGATCGCGCTGAAGTTCGCGATCCTCCTGGGGCTCGCGCGCGCCTTCCGGCTCCCCACGGACCAGGCGCTCCTCTTCGCGTTCGCGCTGCCGCAGGTGGGCGAGTTCTCCTTCGTGCTCCTCTCCTTCGCACAGCAGGAAGGCGTGCTGGTCGCGTCCATCACGGACCCCCTCGTCGCGTCCGTCGCGCTCTCGATGGCCACGACGCCGATCCTGCTCTCCTTCAACGAGCGGGTGCTGCGTCCACGCTTCGGGACCCGGGTCGCCGAGGAGCGCGCGCCCGACGTGATCGAGGAGGCCAACGAGGTGCTCATCGCCGGCTTCGGAAGCTTCGGCTCCACGGTCGGGAGGCTGCTCAAGTCGCAGGGCATCGGGACGACGGTCCTCGACCACGACTCCGAGCAGGTCGAGCTCCTGCGACGGCTCGGGCTCAAGGTCTACTACGGAGACGCCACCCGGATCGATCTCCTGGAGACGGCCGGCGTGCGCGAGGCGAAGGTGCTCGTGCTCGCGCTCGACGATCCACCCACGACGCTCGGCCTCGCCCGCTCGGCCAAGCAGCACTGGCCGCACCTCAAGGTGTACGCCCGTGCCTTCGAGTGGCGGGACGCGGCCGACCTGTACGAGGCCGGCGTCGACCACGTGTACCGTGAGGCGCTCGACTCGTCGCTTCGACTCGGCTCCGACGTCATGCGGGCGCTCGGCTTCCGCGCGTTCCACTCGGAGCGGGCGGCTCAGAAGTTCCTGCGGCACGATCAGGAGTCGCTCCAGCTCCTGGCCAGCTACCGCGGCCAGCAGGACGCCTTCATCTCGGCGGCCCGTGAACGGATCGCGTCGTTGGAGCGCATCCTCGCAGCGGACTTGCAGGAGCCGGACCTCGAGCAGGACGCCGCGTGGGACCCGACCACGTTGATCGCCGACTTCGGCTCGATCAGCGACTCGCGGCCTCCGCGACCTGAACGATGAGCGTGCCGGCGTCGTGGAGGGGCGTGGAGATGCCCGCTGCGCGGCCACGCCGACCGATCTCACCGCCGAGATCGGCCATCTCCGTCGGGCGGCCCTGGTTGAGGTCGTGGATGACGCTCGGGAAGAAGTCGTCCGGGAAGCGGTCGAGCCGCTCGCCGATGCGCGCCTCGGCGTCCGGCGGGATCGAAACGCCGTGGGCACGCCCGACGTCGAAGACCTCCGAGATGGCCTGGCGCTGGAGATCGGCACCCAGCGGGTGACCCCGCACCGAGCCCATGTTCCGCTCTCCGATGGCGCAGAGCACCGAGAGCGCACAGACCACGGCCATCTTCTCCCAGAGCTCCACCTCGATGTCGGGCCGGGCCTCGACCGCGACCAGCGTGCCGTCGAAGGCCCCCGCCACCTCGTTCGCGAGATTCCCGACGACGATGCGCTGGTGGTCGGCCTTCCGCTCCACGACCCCGGGCTCGACCCGGAACGACGTCATGTAGGCCACACCGTCCGCCATCCGATCGCGCGGAACCCCGTGGCCCTCCAGGCGGTCGAGCGCGCTCACGCCGTTCAGCAGCGAGACGATGCCCGTGCCCGCCGAAGCGAGATGTCGCAGCTGACCCGCAACGTCGTCGAGGGAGAAGGTCTTGGTCGCCACGAAGGCGAGATCGACACCGTCGACCTCGAGGGCGGTGCCGACGCAGCGCGGACGCGCGACGAAGTCTCCGGCGTGGCTGCACACCCGCAGTCCGCTCGCCTCGATCGCCTTCCGGTGCGCGCCACGCGCCACCAGCGTCACGTCGTGGCCGGCCTCGTCGAGCACCGCCCCCACGTAGCTGCCGAGCCCACCGGCCCCGACGACGACGATCCTCACGCCGGACTCGGAGGCCGACGACCGGGCGCCCCGCGCTCACCCATCCGTGACCCACCCTAGCGAGGCCGACGAGACCGATCGCACGGAGCGCAACCGCACGGCCCGGCCGACCGGAAGGTCCGGTGCCGTCCGCGCCGGCCTGCGCCGCGCGGCCTCGGCTTCGTCGACGCACCACTCGATGCGGTCGGCGCGGGCGTCGATCTCGATCCGATCGCCGTCCCGGACCAGGGCGATCGCGCCGCCGTCCTGCGCCTCGGGCGCGACGTGGCCGACGACGAAGCCGTGGCTGCCTCCGGAGAAGCGACCGTCCGTGACCAGCGCGACCTCCGAACCCAGACGGGCCCCGACGATCGCGGCGGTGATCGTCAGCATCTCCGGCATCCCGGGACCTCCACGGGGACCCTCGTAGCGGATCACGAGCACGTCTCCGGAAAGGACCTCGCCGCGCTCCAGCGCGGCCAGCGCCTCCTCCTCGCGGTCGAAGCAGCGCGCCGGGCCCGAGAAGCGCTCCCCCTCCTTGCCCGTGATCTTCGCGACCGCCCCCTCCGGCGCCAGCGAGCCGCGCAGGATCCTGAGATGGCCCGACACACGGATGGGATCTTCGACGGGCCGCACGACCTCCTGGCCCTCATCGAGCGGACGGGCCGCCTCGAGGTTCTCCGCCAGCGTCCGCCCCGTCACCGTCCGGCACGACCCGTCGATCAGCCCGGCCTCCAGGAGGCGCTTCATCACGCCCGGGATGCCGCCGACCGCGTGGAGGTCCTCCATGAGGAAGCGGCCGCTCGGCTTGAGGTCCGCCAGGTACGGAGTCCGGTCACTGACGGCACGAAAATCGTCGATCCCGAGATCGACCCGCGCGGCGTGGGCGATGGCCAGCAGGTGGAGCACCGCGTTCGTCGATCCGCCCAGGGCGGTGACGACGGCGATGGCGTTCTCGAACGCCGCCCGGGTCATGATGTCCCGAGGCCGGAGGTTCTCTTCCAGCAGGCCGTGGACCGCGGAGCCGGCCTCCCGGCACTCGGCCGCCTTCTCCGCCGAGATCGCGGGGTTCGAGGCGCTGTACGGGAGCGTCATCCCGAGCGCCTCGGCGGCCGCGGCCATCGTGTTGGCCGTGTACATGCCTCCGCACGCGCCCGGCCCCGGACATGCGTTTCGGACGACGGCGTCGTAGCGCACCTCGTCGATGCGCCCCGCCACCAGGGCACCGTACGCCTCGAATGCGCTCACGACGTCGAGTCGCTCGTCCCCGAGCCGACCCGGCGCGATCGTGCCGCCGTAGACCATGAGACCGGGGCGGTTCAGCCGCGCCATCGCCATCAGCGATCCCGGCATGTTCTTGTCGCACCCGGGCACGGTCACGACCCCGTCGTACCACTGCGCGCTCACCACCGTCTCGATCGAGTCCGCGATGAGGTCCCGCGACGGCAGCGAGTAGCTCATCCCGTCGGTGCCCATCGAGATGCCGTCGCTGACCCCGATCGTGTTGAAGCGCATCGGCACGAGCCCGGCTCCTCGCACGCCGTCGGCGATGGCGCCGGCCAGCTTGAGGAGGTGCATGTTGCCCGGGTTGCCTTCCCACAACATCGACGCGATCCCGACCTGGGCGCGGTCGAGCTCTTCCGGGGCGAGGCCGGTGGCGTGGAGCATCGCGCGCGCGGCGGCGCTCGACGGCTCTCCGGTGATGCGGGCGCTGTGGCGGTTGAGCGTCGGGAGCCGCCGCGTCACGGATCCGTCGACGGAGACGCCACGCTCACCACCTCGATCGTGGTGCCCTGCATGCAGATGCTCGCCTCGACGTAGCGCCCCTGGACCACGACCGCCCGTCCGGGTTCGAGGCCCTCGGTGCGGCCGATCAGCGAATACAGAAAGCCGTCCGTGTCCCGCATGGCGAGGCACTCGACGCCCTCGTCGGTGATCTCGCCCGTGCGCTGGAGGATCCCGTCCGGCCGGGTCACGTGGAAGGGCGACGAGAGCCCGATCGGCGCGAAGATCGCGTCGAACGCGACCAGGAGCACGGCGCGGTCCCACGGCGCGGTCTCGGGAATCACGATCGTCCCGGAGACCTCGCCCCACATCCCCTGCTCCGCCTCGTGCAGCGCCTCGAAGCCGGTGCGCGTCGCGCCGACCCCCAGGTGGACCTTGGCCTGCAGGGGGAGATTCTCCGTGAAGATCGTCACTTCCGTGCCCGGCGGGCCGTGCATCGGCTCGACCTGCTGGATGTGACGCAGCGAGTCGGGCGCAACGCGGCGCTGCGCGTCGACGTCGCTCGGCGCGAAGGATGCGGCCAGGGCCGCGAGCGCCGTCAGCCAGGCGCTCCGGACAATCGTCTTCATGGTGACCCCGCGGGAGATCCGGTGCGGCGCTGAATGTGAGCCGGGCCGACGCGGCATGCCAGTGCGCGCCGGAGGGTGGCGGGAGGCTCGCTCGATCGTGGTGTTGACGGCCGGACACCGCCTCGGAAGCTTCGCTGTCGCTCTGCCCCCGGACCCCCGACCGCGCCATGCCTTCGCCCACCCCACCCCCCGTGGCCGCCCGGCTGCGCCAGGGTCAGCTCAGGAAGTCGCCGATCCGCGAGATCATGAAGCTCGCCGATCGGAGGAACATCGAGGCGATGGGCCTCGACCCCGACGACGTCATCTCCTTTGCCGGGGGGTGGGTGAACCACCGGGCGCCGGAGGCCCTCCGACAGGAGTACGGGCGCGTGGCCGACGACCCGCGGCTCTTCCACGAGCTCGGCGCCTACTCGCCCACCCGGGGGCTTCCCCGGCTGCGGGATTCGCTCCTGGCCGTGGACCGGGCGCTGTACGGGACCGAGGGGCTGGCCGACGAGCACCTCCTCGTGGGGGGGAGCTCCACGCAGCTCACGCACACGCTGTTCACGGCGCTGCTGGACCCCGGAGACCGGGTCGTCCTCTTCGATCCCTCCTACGCCAACTACGGCCCGCAGCTCGACCTGGCGCCGGCCGGGCTCGAGGTCGTCTGGCTCCCGGTCTTCGACACGGACGGGTGGGCGTACATGCCGGACGCCGCGGCCGTCACCGACGCGTTCGAGCGTGTGCTCGACGAGCACGCTCCGCGGCTGCTGCTCTTCTCGTCTCCGGACAACCCGACGAGCCGCCTCATCCGCGACGACGTCTTCTTCGACCTCCTCGAGATGGCCGGGCGCGCGGGCTGCTTCGTTGTCGTCGACTTCGCCTACCGCGCCCAGTGCTTCGTCGACGCCGTGCCGGCGCACTTCTCGGCCAGCCCGGCGACGCATCCGAACCTGATCCGCCTCCACTCCAACTCGAAGTGGTGCCGGGGCCTCGGACGACGGCTCGGCTGGATCGAGGCCGCGCCGCACGTGATCGAGGCGGTCGAGGTCGTGCAGCAGAGCACCGCGCTCTGCCCGGACAGCGTGCACCAGCACGCGCTCTCGGCCTACCTCGACGCGGCGCTGCCGGACGGCTCGCTCGAGGCGTACATGGCGGAGAGCAGCGCGCTCTACGAGCGGGCCGCCCGCCACACCCTCCGCTGCATCGACGAGCACCTCGGCATGCCCCGCCTCGACCCGCAGGGCGGCCTCTACACCGTCATGGACATCGGCCGGGACGGGGACGCCTTCGTGCGGGAGGTGCTGTCCAGGACCGGCGTGATCTTCGTGCCGGGCAGCGGATTCGGTCGATCGATCGCCAGCGGAGTCCGGATCTCGTTCGGCCCGCTGGTGCACGACCTCGACCGGATCGAGGAGGGCTTCCGGCGGGTGGGGGCCGTGCTCGGGACCTCGCCCGTCTCGACGTAGAGCAGCGTCGCGCCGGAGGGTGCGTCGCTATCGCCCCACGGGCTCCGGTCCGTCCTGCTCCGTCCGCGGCTTCCTCGTCCGACCCTCGCGCTGGCGCTCGAGCGCCACGCCGGGCAGCTCCGGCGTGGGCTCTCCCCCGTCGACGACGAAGCGGCCGTTGACCAGCACGAACGTCATCCCCTCCTGGAAGACCCGCGGGTTCAGGTAGGTGGCGTCGCTGCGCACGGTCTCCGGATCGAAGACGACGACGTCGGCCTTCTGCCCGACCGCGATCCGGCCACGATCCTCGAGACCCAGGATCTGCGCCGCGAGGCCGGTCAGGGAGCGGATGGCGTGCGGGAGCGTGATGGTGCCGCGCTCGAAGACGAAGTCGCGCAGCAGCCTGCCGGACGTGCCGTACTGCCCCGGGTGCGTGGACGGGCTCGCGGGCCCGCCGTCGTCCGCCACGCGGTCGAGCGCGACCGCGGTGTAGTCCTGCCGCATCCACTCCTCGATGTCGATCATGCCCACGGCCTTGGCCATCCAGAGCACGCCGCCGGGCTGGTCCAGGCCGTTCATCTGGAGCCAGATGATCGTGTCGAAGACGTCTTCACCCCGCTCCTCGGCCACCTCGGCGAGCGTCTTGCCGATATACGTCTCGTCCGTGAAGTCGACGATGAGCAGGTTGTCCGCACCTCCTTGCCGGATCGTCTCGTACTCGGCGTCGATCCGGATCTTCTCCCTCGTCTCGGGATCCTCGAGGCGCGCGCGCAGGTTGTCGAGCATCCCGGTGTAGTCGACCGGCGGGAAGTCGTCGGCTGCGCTCTGTCCGGGGACTTCCCCGCGGATCAGCGCCCAGCGCGGCACCAGCGTCACGTACGCGGCGTACCCGTCGTACGAGTGCATGTTGAGGTAGACCTGGTATCCGTCTTCCCACATCCGGTCGATCATCTGCGTCGTGGCCTTGCTCACGCCCCACTCGCGCGGACCCTTCGGATGGATGTGGTCGATCATGACCGGGATCTCGGCCGCCCTGGCCACGTCGAGGAGCTCGACGATGGCGTCGAGCCAGTCGACGTGCCGCTGGGTGGGATGGTCCATGTGCGTGGGCAGCAGCCACTTGGAATAGCGTCCCTGGCTGCGCATGTGCGCCATGAAGAAGCCACCGTACGGCGCGACCTCCTTCGCCAGCTCGCGGACCTCGTGCTCCGAGCTGTAGCGCATGGGCGTGTACTCGAGCCCGGTGCTCAGCCCGAACGCACCGTCCTCCATGCCCTGTCGGACGAGGGCGCGCATCCGCTCGAGCTCCTCTTCCGTGGCGTACCGCATGACCTCGTCCGGCTCCGTGCCCATCACCATCTCGCGCACACCGCCGTGACCGACCATCGGCACGAGGTTGAGCGAGTGGCCGACCTTCTCCAGCGAGTCCCGCTGAGCGGTGAGCGGCCAGATCCCGGGGAAGCCGTCGGTGTTGATCACGGCGGTCGTGAAGCCCTGCGTGGTGTAGTTCTCGACCCGGTTGTGGCCGTTCAGGATGCCGGGACCGAAGTAGCCCGCCACGTGCTCGTGCAGGCCGATGAAGCCCGGGGTGACGTACTGACCCTCCGCGTCGATCACCCGCCCGGCGGTGGCGCCGTCGAGGTTGCCGAGCGCCACGATCCGGTCCCCCCGGATGCCCACGTCGGCGTACACGAACGGGTTGCCCGACCCGTCCAGCACCCGGCCGTTGCGGATGAGGACGTCGAAGGCCTGGGCGGTCGCCGGAAGCGGTCCGAGCGCGAGCGCGGCCAGGGCGAGCGTGGCGGTGCGGATCATCGGAATCTCCTCATGCGCCCGGTACGACCGGGAGCACGACGTACGACGCATGGGTCGCGTCGTGGTGGATGGTCTGGCGCGCCACGCGCGTCTCCGCGCCGGTGGCGAAGGGCGCGCCGGTGTTCGGGTTGCGGTCGAAGCGCGGGAAGTTGCTGCTCGAGACCTCGACCCGGATCCGGTGACCGGGCAGGAAGACGTTGCTGGTGGCGAGCAGGTCCACGCGGAGCTCGGTCGGCACACCCGGGCGGAGGAGCTCGGGGCGCTCGAAGCCGTCGCGGTAGCGGGCGCGCAGGATACCGTCGGTGAGCGTGCGCGCGGTCCCGTCGGGGGCGACGTCGATGAGCTTGCCGGTGAAGTCGGTGTCGGGCGCCGACGAGGAAGCCACGAGCACGAGCTCGATGTATCCCGTCACCTCGAGCGCCTCCTGGAGGGGCGCGCTCGTGTACACCAGCACGTCCGGGCGGAGCTCGATCTCCGTCGGGTCGGCGGGGCTGCGAGAGTATCCCCCGAACTGGCCCGTCGGGACCGGGTCCGCCGGATCGTAGTGGTAGATATCGGGGGGCTCGGCACCCGTGGGCCGCTCGCGGTCGAGTCGACCGTCCCGGGCGTCCGTTCCGGCGCCACCGTCCGAGTGCAGGTACCACCGCGTCGGCACGGCGCGCTCGAGAGGCCAGCTCTCCTCGTCACGCCACTCGTTCGTCCCCATGACGAAGAGGCGAACGGGCGCCGTCTCCATCACGCCGGTGTCCTCGCCCTTCAGCCAGTGACCGTACCAGTCGAGCAGGAGCGCCGGGTAGTCGAGCCCGGCGGCCGGCCCGAAGTCGACCTCGCCGATGCTCCGGCTCTCGGGGCTGGGCCGGGAGTGCGTCCACGGCCCGACGATGAGGCGCTGACCCTCGCGAGCTTCCGGGGTGGCCGCCCGCGCCCGGATCCCGCGGAAGTTCTCGAGCGTGCCCTTCAGCAGCGTGTCGTACCACCCCGTGGTGTGAAGCGCCGGCACCCGGAACCTCTCGTGGCGAAGCCCGATGTCGTACGTGCGCCAGAAGTCGTCGTAGCTGGGATGCTCGAGCATCCATCGGTAGCCGGGGGCGAGCTCCTCGAGGTCGAGCTCGTCGAAGCCGAGCAGAGGCAGGCGCCAGAGCCATTCCGAGCGCAACGTCTCACGCTGTTCCCGGGTGATGCCGATCGGTCCGTCGCGGCGCGCGAAGGCGACGCCGTTCCGGCGGCGTCGAACGTCGGCGGCCTGCCCGAGATTCCACCCCAGCCCGTCGGAGAGGTAGAAGGCACCGCCCTGATAGACCATGTCGTATCGGCTCGTGTACGACGAAGACGGTGCGATGGCGACGAGGCTCGGAGGCGCCTCGGCCGCGGCGGTGAGCTGGGTCGTGGCCAGGTACGAGCCGCCCCACATGCCGACCCGCCCGTTCACGTACGGCAGGCCCGCGACCCACTCCACTGTGTCGAAGCCGTCCTGCGACTCGTAGTGCGGGACGGCGACGCCTTCTGAGGTGTAGCGGCCGCGCGTGTCCTGGACCACGACGACGTAGCCGTGG
>CALJLC010000134.1 GCA_937982605.1 uncultured Gemmatimonadales bacterium
TCCTTGAGGATACCCATGAGGACCTCTTCGGAGCCGAGGATCCGGCGCAGCTCGGTGATCTGGGCGCGGCCCTCGGTCAGCTCCTCCTCGAGCTTCTCGATCTCAAGGCCGGTGAGGCGGGCCAGGCGCATGTCCAGGATCGCCTTCGCCTGACGCTCGGAGAGCTCGAACGCCTCCTGGAGCTGCTGCGACGCGAAGTCGGTGTCCGACGACGCGCGGATGATCTTGATGACCTCGTCGATGTTGTCGACGGCGATCTTGAGGCCCTCGAGGATGTGCTCGCGCTCGAGCGCCTTGGCCAGGTCGAACTCGGAGCGCCGCACGATGACGCGCAGCCGATGCTTGATGAAGTGCCCGAGCATCTCGCGCAGCGCCATGATCTTCGGCTCGCCGTCGACCAGCGCGAGGAGGATCGTGCCGAACGTCGACTGCATCTGCGTGTGCTTGTACAGCCGGTTCAGGACGATCTCCGGCACCGCGTCGCGCTTGAGCTCGATCACGATGCGCATGCCGTCCCGGTCCGACTCGTCCCGCATGTCGCGGATGTCGGTGAGCTTCTTGTCGCGGACGAGCTGGGCGATCTGCTCGATCAGGCGCGACTTGTTCACCATGAACGGGATCTCGGTGACGACGATCCGCTCGGAGTTGGCGTCGACCTGCTCGATCTCCGCGCGAGCGCGCATCACGACACGGCCCCGGCCGGTGCGGTACGCGTCGCGGATCCCCTCGCGGCCGCAGACGAAGCCGCCGGTCGGGAAGTCCGGGCCCTGCACGATCGTCTCGAGCTGCTCCTGAGGCAGGTCGGGATCGTCGATCAGCGCGGTCGTGGCAGCCACGATCTCGCGCAGGTTGTGCGGCGGGATGTTCGTGGCCATCCCGACCGCGATGCCCGACGAGCCGTTGATGAGCAGGTTCGGCACCCGGGCCGGGAGCACCGTCGGCTCCTGCCGGCTCCCGTCGAAGTTGTCGACGTAGTCGACGGTCTCCTTCTCGATGTCGGCGAGCAGCTCGGCCGCGATCGGCATGAGCCGGGCTTCGGTGTAGCGGTACGCCGCCGCCGAGTCCCCGTCGACCGAGCCGAAGTTGCCCTGACCGTCGACGAGCGGATAGCGCAGGGAGAAGTCCTGCACCATGCGCACCATCGAGTCGTAGACCGCCGAGTCCCCGTGCGGGTGGTACTTGCCCAGCACGTCACCGACCACCGTGGCGCTCTTCTTGTACGACCGGCCCGGACCGAGCCCGGCCTCGCTCATGGCGTAGAGGATCCGGCGGTGCACCGGCTTGAGCCCGTCGCGGACGTCCGGCAGCGCGCGCTGGACGATGACGCTCATCGAATAGTCGATGAACGACTCCCGCATCTCGTCTTCGAGGAGGCGCGACAGGACCGTCTGCCCGCCTCCGTTCCCACCTCCGAGCTCGAGCTCGTCACTCATCAGGGCACACTTCCTGTCGCGTCCGGGAGCGGAGGATTCCTGTCACGACCTCGACGCTCCGGGCAGGGGATTCCGACGACGTCGGGACCGGTCGTCGGGGAGTCGATTTCCAAGCCTTGAAAATAACCCCTGCGCAACGGCTGACCAAGGCACGAAAAGCCTTTTACCACAACGGTTTTCAGCCGGTTACGGCCGTTCCGTCACGCCACCGCCACGAAGTCGGCGATCGGTCGGTGGCCCGCCTCCGCCAGAAGGGCCCGGATCCGGTCCCGTGCGCCCTCCTGACCGACCGCCGCCAGGTGCAGCGGACCCCGCGCGCGGAGCCCCGCTTCGGTGTCCAGAACGGGCGCTCCGTGGATCTCCTGACCGATCTTGCGAGGGTCGAGATCGACGAAGGCCGCCACGCCCGTTCCGGCCTCCTGGAGTGCGCGGGAGAACGCCTTCCCGACCGGTCCCGCGCCCCAGACGACCGCCTCGCGGCCGTCCGCCAGGAGGCTCCGGCGCAGGTGGTGCACCTTGCAGGCCAGGAACGCCTCGGGAGTGTACGCCGGGTGCGTCCGGGAGAGCCGGTCGCGGCGCTCGCGCCAGTGGTGCAGCACCTCCGGCACGTTGCCCAGGCGATGGCCGGCCCGCCACAGACGCAGCACGAGGTCGTAGTCCTCCGGCCAGCCCCGGTGCCGGTAGCCGCCGACGGCGTCGACCGCGTCGGCGCGCAGGAAGAAGGTCGGGTGCGCGAGCGGGCACTCGACGAAGAGCGCCGCCTCGACGCGCTCCGGCGTGACGGCCCGGTTGATCCACGCCTCGTAGCGCCGGGCCCCGGCCCGGACGATGCGGCGAGGGAAGTAGCGGACGCCGCAGCCGCACCCGGCCAGCGTCGCATCGGCCTCGACGAGGGCGAGCTGGCGCTTCAGGCGGGTCGGGTCGGAGACGTCGTCGGCGTCCATACGGGCGAGGTAGCGCCCCCGGGCGGCCGCGCGGGCCCGCTCGAGGGCGGCGACGATGCCGGAGGGGGGCTGGGGGATCGGGCGGACACGCGGGTCACGCGCGGCGCAGGCACCCAGGCGCAGTGCCGTGTCGTCGGTCGAGCCGTCGTCGACGACGATCAATTCGAGATCCTCGAGCGTCTGGCCGAGGATCGAGTCGACGGCGTCGTCGAGCCACCGGCCGCCGTCGCGGACGGGGAGGAGGACGGAGACGCGGGGTGGGTCGGGTGGCATGGGAGCGCTGCGTGCGGGGCCGGGGTCACGGTCGCGCGAACGGGACAGGACAGCGAGGATGCCGACGGATCGTACGTTGCGACAGCGAGTCCCCGATCCGCGGATGGTGAAGTGAACGTCGATTCGATCGCACGCTGCCCCGACCCGTCGACGTGAGCACCGCTCCGTCCCTCGTCCGCGGCATCAAGCGGTGGGAGATCGTCGGGCTCTCCATCAACGACGTCATCGGGAGTGGCATCTACCTGCTGCCGGCCGCGGCGGCCGGGCTCCTGGGAACGTGGAGCACCGCGGCCGTGGCCCTCGCCGGCGCGCTGGTCGGGCTCCTGGTCCTCTGCTTCGCCGAGGCATCGACGCACTTCGACGAGGCCGGCGGGGCGTTCCTGTACACGCGCGAGGCGTTCGGACCGTTCATCGGCTTTCAGGTCGGCTGGATGACGTGGCTGGCACGCATCGCCTCCGTGGCCTCCCTCTCCAACGGCCTGGCGCTCGCGGTCGGCTTCCTCTGGGCGGACGCGGCCACCGGGTGGCTGCGCGTCGCGACCATCTCGGTGACGCTCGGTGTCCTGACCTGGATCAACGTGGTCGGGGTCAAAGCCGGCGCCCGGGCGGCCGTCGTGCTGACGGTGGCCAAGCTCGTCCCGCTGGCGGCCTTCGTCGTCATCGGCGCGTGGTACCTGGACCCGTCGCGTCTGGTCGGTAGGGGCCTACCCGAGGGCACCGACTTCGGGGAAGCCGCGCTTCTGCTGCTCTTCGCCTACGCGGGCTTCGAGAACACCCCGGCCGCCGCCGGCGAGTATCAGAACCCCCGGCGGGACGTACCCGTCGCGCTCCTCATCTCGATGTCCACCATCACGGCCATCTACTGCCTCGTACAGGCGGTGGCCCTCGGCACGCTGCCCGAGCTCGCCGCTTCGGCGACACCGCTCGCGGACGCCGCGACGCGCTTCCTCGGCGGGTGGGGCGGGCTCCTCATGACGGTCGGCGCCGTGGTCTCGATCGTGGGCAATATCGGCAACACCACCCTCATGGGCCCCCGGTACCTCTACGCGCTCGCCGCCGACGGATACGGGCCGCGGGTCTTCGCGGCCGTACACCGCCGTTATCAGACGCCCGCGGTGGCCATCTGCACGCAGTCCGCCCTCGCGCTCGTCCTCGCCCTCTCCGGCTCGTTCGTCCAGCTCGCGATGCTCTCGGTGATCGCGCGGCTGGCGACCTATATCGGTACCGCCGCCGCCGTCCCCGTGCTGCGGCGGCGGATGCCCCGCCGGGACGATGCCTTCCGGCTTCCGGGCGGTCCGCTGGTTCCCGTCGCCGCCCTGACGCTCTCGCTCGTCTTTCTCGCCTCGACGTCGGTCGCGAATCTGTGGGCCGGAGCCGCCGCGCTCGGGGTCGGTGTCGTCATCTACCGCTTCCGGAACCGCGAACGGCTCGACGGCTGAGAGGCCTCGCGGACCGCGCGTCGCGCGGCGGCAGCCACCGAGCGCCGCGTCGGATGCGCCGGTCGCGACGACGCCGCGTCAGCCCACGCCCTGGATGTACTCCCGCAGCTGGGAGTTCTCCCGCTCCGCCGACAGCCGGCACGCGTTCACCAGGTCCCCGATCGAGATGATCCCGGCGAGTCGCTCGTCCTCCATCACGGGCAGGTGACGGATCCGACGCTCGGTCATGATGTCCATCATCTCGACGAGTCCGTCATTGAGGGAGGCCGTGATCACGTCTCGCGTCATCACGCTCCCGACGGAAATCGAGCTCAAGTCGGCCGAGGCCTCGCCCGCGAGCCTGAGCACGTCTCGCTCGGTGATGATGCCCCTGAGCCGGCGACCGTCGGTCACGACGAGTCCGCCGATGTTGCGCTCCACCAGGAGCCGTGCTGCCTCGAGCACGCTCTGGGCCTCGGTGATCGTCACGACCTCGTGGCCCTTCGTCCGGAGGATCTCCTCGATCTTCATGGCCACCTCCTGAAGCGGGACCTCTCGCGGACCCGTCAATCTGGGACGAGGAAGCCCGTCGGGCCATTCGCCTTCCGGGCGCGGCCCGCGTCTTCGGCGGCGCCTAGCGCGAGCCGGGCAGCTGCGTCTCGGCGATCACGTCGAGGTTGGGCAACATCACGATCTCGATGCGCCGATTGCGACGACGGCTCTCCGCGTCGTCGTTGGGCACGACCGGCTGATTCTCCCCGAACGCCGCCCCGGAGACGTTCGCCGGGTCGACCCCACTCTCGGTGAGCAGCCGAACGACCGCGAGCGCCCTCGCGCTCGACAGCTCCCAGTTCGACGGGAAGCGCCCCGTGGAGATCGGGACGTTGTCCGTGTGGCCCTCGACCTGGAACTGTCGCTCGGGGAACTCCGCGAGCACATCGGCCACCTGCCGGATGACGCTCTGGCCCTCTCCACCGAGCGTCGCGCTGCCCGAGGCGAAGAGCACGTCCTGCGGCAGCAGGATCACCAGGCGGCCACGCTGGATGGCCACGCTCAGCTGACCCCCGTCCATCAGCGACCGGAAGCGGCCGATCACGTCCTCGTAGATCGCGTTGCGCTCCCGCACCTCGCGCTCGACCGCCTCGAGGGCGACCAGCCGACGCTGGAGGCCCTCGTACTCCGACCCTCGCTGCGTCAGGAGTGCCTGGAGGCGGTCGACCTCGTCCCGACTCTCGTTCAGACGCGCCTCGGTCCGGGAGAGCGTCAGGTGGAGCTCGCTTTCGACGGAGTCGCGACGCTGGTACTCTGCCTCGGTCTCCATGCGAAGGGCCTCGAGCTCGGCCTCGAGCTCCGCGATGTCCGCCCGGGCGCCGTCCAGGTCGGACAGCGCCAGCCGGTGGGTGCTCTTCTTGACGCACGCCGTGAGGGGCAGGCAGAGGAGCAGGAGCGTGAGGACTCGGACGGCGGTCGAACGGTCGCGCATGGTTCGTGTACGAGTGAGGATGAGTTCCGTGCAAGCTATCGCCGCCGGCGCGCGCGTCCCATACCACCCCGACCGGCCTCGTCGTCGTGGGCTCGGATCGACGCTGATCCTGTGCTGCGCGTTGACCGGATGGGCCGCACCGGCGACGGGCCAGAGCGTCCTCGGCACCGTGGTCGACGGGCAGACCGGTCGACCGGTCGGGGCCGCGCTGCTCACGCTGCGCTCGGGGGACGACGCGGCCGTGGCCGCGACCGTCGGGGACGCTCAGGGCCGGTTCCAGCTCCCGGATGCGGACCCGGGCACGTACCGGCTGCACGTCGAGGCGCTCGGCTACGAAGCGTTCCGGAGCGACCCCGTGCGGGTCGCCGCCGGCGAGCCGGTCGAGGTGACGCTCCGGCTCACCGCGGCACCGATCCCGATCCGGGGGGTCGAGGTCTCGAACGACGTCGTGAATCGACGCATCCGCGACTTCGTCGGCATGAGCCCCGGGCTCCTCCGTCTGCGCCCGATCCGGGCGAACACGATCAGCGACCAGGCGGCCATGGGCCGGAGCCTCTCCGACGTCATCGAGCGCGCGGCCTTCCCGAACCTCGAGGTGCTGCGCACCCGCGACGGTCCGTGCTACCGCTTCCGCGGGCGCGGTTGCCTCCCCATCTACCTGGACGGGGCCCGGCTCAATCGGTCGTGGGGCTCGGTGCTGCCGCTGGAGATGGTCCACACCGTGGTGGTGGTCCTGCCCACGGAGACCGTCGCCTTTCCGGAAGGCGCGGTGCACGTGCTGACGCGTGGGGTGATGCGCTGACGGGGGGGACAATGGATCCTCGATCTCGGCTTCTTGCACGAATCGCCGGCGTCGCCGCAGCCGCGCACGCGCTAGCCTTCCTCGCCCTCCACTTTCTCGAGCCTGAGCTGCGCGTCAGCAGCAGCATCATCAGCGACTACGGAGCGACCGACTCCGCATGGCTCGCCACGCTGGCCTTCCTCCTCTTCGGCGCAGTGTGGGCTGCCCTCGCATTCGCGCTCTCCGGCAGTGTCGCATCCAGCCGAGCACTCTCCGCTGCCCGAGGCCTCTTCCTGTTGGCTGCAGTCTCGATCTTCGCGACGGCCGTCTTCCCGGAGCATGCGGATCCCCGGACCGGATCACTCTTCTCGACGGTGCAGAATATCCTTACGCGTCCGGGGCTCTTCCTCGGGATCCTGCTCACCTCCCTGGGCCTCCGATCCGAGCCCCGGTGGCGTGAAGTTGGGCTAGTTCTCGTGCTGATCTCGACGGCCTGCATCATCGTGTTACTTGCGACGGTTGGCCTCCTGTTGGAGGCCGGACTTGGAGGCTATGGCCAGCGGCTCATCTTCGTGCTCGTCTACCTTTGGGTGTTTCTTCTGACCCGCCCCATGATGGGCGTTTGGCCGTCACTCGGGTGAAGTCGACCCTGAGAGGTCTGGGGATCTGGGTCCCCGCGATGATGGCGACTGGCTGTGGAGGCGACCCGAGCCAGCGATCGACGGGCGTAGCCGAGTGGTCCTTGAGCCCGGTGGCGCTGGTTCAGCCGCAGGAAGCTCCGTTCGGACGCGTCGCGGACCTCGAGCTCGGGGAGGACGGGTCGCTCTTCGTTCTGGATGCCATCAGCCGCACGATCAGGGTCTTTGGGGAGGATGGCGTCGAAGTCCGGGAGTTCGGCCGGCGAGGGCAGGGTCCCGGAGAGTTCGAACAGCCCGGAGCGCTCCTCTGGGGACCGGAGGGGGACCTGTGGGTCCTGGATCTTCGCGACGGGCGACTGACCGCGTTCAGTCCGGAAGGCGAGCTTCGAGGGACCCATCGGCCGGCGGATCTGCCGATTCTGTTTCCCTTCGCGGTGGGTTTTTCGGGACCGGACACGCTCCGCTGGGTTGGCATCAGTTCACCCGACCCCGCGAACCCGGCAGCAGCGTGGGTCGAGACGGAGATTCGGGACGGGATCTTCCGTCCGGTCGAACAGGTGGCGCTTCCGTTCGTCGAGTGGCCGTTGTTGTTCCGGCATCGCGACGAAGAGACCGCCCTGGTCTTGCCGGTTCCGCACTCCGGAGAACCGCTGTTCGCGTTCGACCCCGAGGGACGGCTGTGGTACAACTACTCGGGAAAGGCCCCGCTTTCTCGCTGGTCGACGTCCGGCGACCTCGAGCTGACCTTCAGCCCCCGACTCGCTCCCACCCCGCTCACGGCCATGGAGCGAGAAGAGGCGTTGGCTCGCGAGGAGCTCGCCGAGGTACGCGAGCGCCTTGGAGAGGCTGCCATGTCGGAACTGGAGAGCCTGATTCCCGAATACAGACCCTACTATGCCGGCTTCTTCTTCGACGATGAAAGCTTGCTGTGGGTGATGCGCTCCCAAGCAACAGAGTCGGAGCAGCGGACCGTGGACGTCTACGGAGTGGATGGCGCTCGGAGAGCCACGGCGACCACGGCCCTGGCTGCCGTGCCACGCCCGAGGGTCCGCAGCGGTCTGGTCGCCGGCGTGATGCGGGACGCGCTTGGTGTCGAGTCCGTAGCCGTCTTCCGGATCGTGCGTTGAACGGCTCACCCGCCGGTAGCCGCTGGAGGATACCCGCAGATGAACATTGAAGTCCGGCCAGCGACGGTGTTCGATGATGTTCGGACCATGGTCGGCCCGAGGCGCGCCGACGCGAGCGTCTGCTGGTGCCTCAGCTACCGCATCTCGTCAAAGGAGAATCGCTCGCTGGTCGGCCAGGCGCGCGGCCAACGCGTTCGTGAGCTCATGACGAAGGAGGGACCCCTCGGCGTCCTGGCCTACAAGGACGATGAGGTCGTCGGATGGGCCGCCGTGGCGCCACGACGTGATACGGCCTTCGCCCGAAGTCGCGTGATCCCGCGGATCGACGACGTGGACGTGTGGTCGGTCTGGTGCATCAAGGTGCGGCCGGGCCATCGTGGCGAGGGGATCTCGCATCCCCTCCTTCGCGGCGCGATCGAGTTCGCGCGGCAGGGGGGCGCGCCGATCCTGGAGGGCTACCCGGTCGACAACAAGGGAGAGGACGTCGACTCCACGATGGCCTACGTCGGCACACGCGACTTGTTCGAGAAGGCCGGCTTCGAGTGCGTTTCGGACACGAAGTCGATCCTCGCCGGCTTCCCGCGCGTCGTGATGCGTCTGTCGCTCGGCTGATGCGTGACCGGCTCCTGAGCTGTGCAACCACGTTCGGGACGATCGCGGCGATCGCCGCCGCCACGAGCGCGTGCGACCTGTTCACAGCTCCCGCGACGAGGCTCGACCTCGTTCGCGTCGATACCGCCGAGGCCCCGCCCATCGTTCCGGACACGGTGACGATCGGAGAACCGTTCGAGGTCACCATCCCGATCGGCATCGGCTGCGACGAGCTCGGGCCGGTCCGGAAAGAGGAGTACGGCGGCGGGATCGTCCTGACGCCCTATGTCCGAGTCGAGATCGACCCCGAGACGCTCTGCCCGGGATTGCTTCGTTCTGCGAAGCACGTCGTCGAGCTGACCTGGAACCTCGAATGGGACTTCAAGGTGCTGATCTACGCGATCGATGTCTGGGCAGGCGTACCCATGCTGTTGCAGTATCCGGTCGCAGTTCGAACCGAGTGAGTGCCCCGCGAACCCGCGCGCGTACCCCGGCCGCCGCGGTCGACACGAGGGTTGCCGGTGCCGTTCGCTCGCTCACATCACTGCAGCACGGCGCCGACTACCGAGATCGGTCCCGTCAACCGTGAGGTGCGCATGGCCCTTCGGAGCGTCCCGTGGCACGAGGTGATCCCCACCGTGATCCTCAAAGCAGGGTACGGTGTCGCGCAGCTGGCCGGTTTCGCGACCATCCTCCTGTCGACGGCCCATCTCTTCGAGGTTGCGGGACTCTGGGCCGCGGTGATCGCTCTCGTCCTCTGGCCCTTCACCCTCCTGGTCGGCCCCGTCGTCGCCGCGATGAACGGCTACTGGATCGTTCCTGCGACCTTCGGGCTGGCTCTGGTCTCGGCGCCCGTGGCGGCGATGCTGTCCTGGTTTCTCACCGGAGCGCTGCGTGACAGGGATTGGGTGGCGGTCCTCGTCGTCGCCCCGCTTGCGGCACTCCTCCTCTTCCTCCTGCCTGGGCTGGTCGTGCAGTACCAGCTCGATCGCCGACTCACCAACTGGCCTCCCTGGTCCACGGTCCGGATCGGTCGGGCCCGATCAGAGGGCGACGAGCCCCGCAGGCGCCTCAGCGCGCAGCGCCTCGTGGAAGACGCAGCCTGGCTTTCCATGCACGCGGCGCTTCTTGCCTTGATCGCCTTGTCCGGCCTGCTCGCGCACGGGATCGGCGGTACGACGGCCGTAGTGGCAGCCGTGGTATTCTGGCCCGTGACGATGTTCGTCGGGCCCGTCGTAGCCGCCGCGCAAGGCGACTGGATGCTGGTCGCTCTCCTCGGCGTCACCCTGCTCGCCATGCCGTCGGCCGCCGCGCTGTTGTT
>CALJLC010000135.1 GCA_937982605.1 uncultured Gemmatimonadales bacterium
TTTGACCACGGGTGCGTCCTCGTGCGGTTGACGTCGTAACTCGCGACTCGGCCGGGTGTACCCCCGACCATGCGGATCGTCTCCCTCGCCTGCTCGAACACCGAGATCGTGTGGGCGCTCGGCTGCGGCCACCTGCTGGTGGGCGTCGACGACCACTCGGACTGGCCCGAGGAGCTCGTCGGGCCGCTGCCGAAGGTCGGGCCCGACCTGGACATCGACGTCGAGCGGGTGGCGGAGCTGGAGCCGGATCTCGTGCTGGCCACGCTCACCGTACCGGGCCACGAGAAGGTGGTCGAACGGCTGGAGGCGGCGGGCCTTCCCTACATCGCGCCGGAACCGGTCTCGATCGACGACGTCTATCGGGACGTCCGCGATATCGGCGCCCGCCTCGGCGCGGACGAGCGGGCCGAGGAGGTCGTGGCGCAGATGCGCGCGGCGCTCCACGCACCCGAAGCGGTCGACGCGGACGCGCCGACGATCCTGATCCAGTGGTGGCCCAAGCCCGTCATCACGCCCGGCCGGCTCTCGTGGGCGACCGACGTCGTGCGCGCGGCCGGCGGTCGGGCGCTGCTCGGCCACGAGGAGCACAAGAGCCGGCCGATGACCGACGACGAGGTGGCCGAGCTCGATCCCGACGCGGTCGTGCTGTCGTGGTGCGGGGTGCATCCGGACAAGTATCGGCCGGACGTCGTGCTCGGGAACGAGCGCTGGCAGGCGCTCGACTTCGTGCGCCTCGAGCGGGTCTTCTGCATCGGCGAGCCGTATCTCGGCCGGCCGGGTCCGAGACTCGTCGACGGTGTCCGTGCCATGCGCGACGTCGTGCGGGCGGTGCGCGGCGAGGCGGTGGTCGACGGCGGGCCGTCGCGCTAGCTCTGGGAGCCGCTTCGAAGCGACGCCTCGACCGGCGCCCGCCGGCCCGTCGCCCGACTGGCGGCCCGTACCCTGCGCGCGTAGCCTGAGCGGCGCCGCGACCCCGGAGGGATCATGAACCGCTCGTCGATGGACCGCCGCACCTTCGCCCGTCTCTTCGCCGTCGGAGGCTCCGCCGCGCTCCTCGGCCATCCGCGCTTCGCCGACGCGCGGCCCGCCCCGCTCCCCGGCGAGGCGCTTCGACCCGGTGCGGTCGACTGGGCCGCCGTGCGGGCACAGTTCCTGATGCCCGACGAGGTGAGCGTCCTCAACGCGGCCAACCTCTGCCCCGCCCCGCGGCCCGTGCTCGAGGCGGTGACCGAGTCGACCCGGCGCCTCGACGCCGAACCCTTCCCGACGTACCGGAGCGAGATCGGATCGGCCAAGGAGGACACCCGGGACAAGCTGGCGGCATTCCTGCGCGTGAGCCCCGAGGAGATCCTCATCACGCGCAACACCAGCGAGGCGAACAACTGGGTGTCGACCGGGCTCGACCTCGGACCCGGCGACGAGGTCGTGATCTTCTCCGACAACCACCCGAGCAACAACACGGCGTGGAAGCGGAAGGCCGAGCGGTTCGGCTACACCGTGGTCGAGGTGCCGCACGTCGATCCGCACCCCGGCCCCGAGTACTACCTGGAGGCGTTCGAGGGGGCGATGACGCCGCGGACCCGTGTGCTCGCCTTCATGCAGCACACGAACACCTCCGGCGACGTCTTCCCGGCTCGGGAGCTGTGCGCGGCGGCCCGGGAGCGGGGCGTGCTGACGCTCGTCGACGGCGCGCAGTCGTTCGGCCTCATGGACGTCGACCTCTCCGACTGGGATCCCGACTTCTTCTCGGGCAGCGCGCACAAGTGGCCGTGCGGCCCCAAGGAGTGCGGCGTGCTCTTCGTGAACCGGCGGGTGCACGACCGCTTCAGCCCGTCGATCTACAGCGCGTACTCCGGCTCCCGCGGGATCTCGCGCACCCACGAAGGGCTCGGCCAGCGCGACACCCCCGCCCTGCGCGCCTTCGGCGTGCAGATCGACTACCTCACCGCGATCGGGATGAGCGAGATCGAGGCTCGGAGCCGCGCGCTGGCGACGATGTTCGTCGAGGAGCTCGGCGCGCTGGACGACGTGCACGTCTGGACGCCCGCGCAGGAGGAGCGGCGCGGCGCGGTCGTGACATTCCGGCCCGGCTCGCTCGACCCGCGCACCGTGCTCGCGGCGCTCGAGGAGGACGGCATCGTGGCGGCGTCGCGGGGCGGCTCGGACCGGCCGGGCATCCGCTTCTCGCCGCACTTCTACAACGACGAGCGCGATGTCGAGCGGGGCGTGGCGGCGATCCGGCGGTATCTGAGCACCGGGCTCTGACGAGGGCCCCGCGCGTGCCGATGTAGCGCGTCGACGCCCTCTTCCACGTCCTGGCCCTCCCCTTGACGCGACCTGTCCCACACTCTATTCATACACACGTATGAATGAATCCACGGAGCTTCCGACCGCGGCCGGCCCCGACGACGACGCCGGCACCGCGACCCGTGCCGCCCTCCTCGACGCGGGGCTCGCGGCATTCGCGCGCAACGGCTTCGACGGCGCCTCGGTCCGGATGATCACGTCCCGGGCGGGCGTGAACCTCGGCGCGATCACCTACCACTTCGGCTCCAAGCGCGCCCTCTACGAGGCGGTCCTCGACGGGGAGCTGCGTCCCCTCCTCAGCCGGGTCCGGGCCGCGTCGACCTCGGGCGGCACGGCGCTCGACCGCATCGTCGGGATCGTCGAGGCGTACTTCGAGCACCTCGCGCTCCATCCGGAGCTCCCGCGGCTGCTCCTGCAGGAGGTGGCCGCCGGCAGGGAGCCACCCGCCGTCGTGCGGGAGATCTTCGGCGAGGTCAAGGAGACGATCGCCGGTCTCCAGCGCCAGGGCGTCGCCGAGGGCTCGGTGCGGCCGGGTCACCCCGTGCTCACCGCGCTGAGCGTCGTATCCCAGCCGGTCTACCTCTCGCTGGTCGCCCCGATGCTCCGCTCCCTGGCCGGGATCGACCTCTCCGAGCCCGAGACCCGACGGGTCGCGATCGCCCACGTGACCGACTTCGTCCGCCGAGGGCTCCAACCCACCGAAGGCTTCGAAGCATGAACGGACCCTCGACGCTGAAGGTCGCCGCGGTGGCGGGCGCCCTGCTGGCGCAGGTCGCGCCGCTGCACGGCCAGTCGCTCCCGCTCGCCGCCGCCGTGGATTCGGCGCTCGCCACGCACCCCGCCCTCGCCCGGGCCGACGCGTACGAGGCGAGCGCCGCCGAGGCCGCCGCGGCCACGCGCGGTCGCCGCTGGCCGAGCCTCACGCTCCAGTCGGCGCTCACGCGGTTCCAGGAGCCGATGCTCGCGACCCCGATCCACGCCTTCGATCCGAACCTCCTGCCCGACTTCGACGAGACGCTCTGGCAGAGTCAGCTCATGGCCCGCTACACACTTCTCGATTGGGGGGCGCGCGGCGGCACCGAGCAGGCCGCCGACGCCGCCGTCGGGGCCGCCGAAGCCGGCACGCGGGCGACGGCCGCCGAGGTCATCGAGCGGGTCGCCACCGCGCACCTCGGGGTGATCTCCGCGCGCGCGGTCGACGCCGCCGCCGAGGCCCGCATCGCCGCGCTCCGCGAAGAGGTGGACCGCTCCGAGCGCGGACTGGCGGAAGGGACCGTCGCCGAGGTCGAAGTGCTGCGCGCCTCGGTCGTGCTGCAGGACGCCGAGGCGACCCGAACGACGACCGCCGGCGCGGTACTGCTGGCCGAGCGGACGCTCGCACGGCTGATCGGCTCCACGGCCGAGCGAATCGCGGCGGCCGATCTGGGCGATGTCGGCGCGCTGCGTCTCGACACCACCGTGCCACCCGCGGCGCCGGCGAACCCGACGCTCGATCAGGCCGCTCGGCGGCTGGACGCCGCGCGCGCGCGCTCGGCCGCGGAGCGGGCACCACGCTGGCCGCGCGTCGACGTCGGCGCCGGAGTGAATCAGTTCGGTACGCTCGATCTGGCTCCGATTTTCGAATGGCAGGCGGGCATCTCGCTCTCGTGGGAGCTCTTCTCCGGCGGGGCGCGCGCGGCCGGGATCCGCCGCGCCGAAGCCGACGTCCGCACGGCCGAGAGCGAGCTCGAGGCAGTCGAGCTCGAGGTCGAGACGGTCACCGATGCCGCCCGGACGTCGATCGAGTCCGCCGACGCCCGAGTGGACGCGCTCACGGCATCCGTGGGGCAGTGGGAGGAGCTCGTCCGTATCGAGCGGCTGGCGCTCGAGGCGGGGGCCGGCACGCAGCGCGATCTGCTCGACGCCGAGGCCGGTCTCTTCCAGGCCCGAGCCGGGCTCGTCGACGCGACCGCCGAGGCATTCCTCGCTCGCGTCCGGCTCGCGGCCGCCGAGGGACGCCTCGATCGGAACTGGATCTCGCAGAGGAGTGGAGGCTCGTGATGGACAAGCGCATTCGAATCGCCGTCGCCCTGCTCGTCGTGGGCGCGGCTGGAACGTGGTGGACGCTGCGCAGCGGCGGGGCGGCCGCCAACGCGCTCTTCGCCTCCGGAACCGTGGAGGCCACCGACGCCGACCTGGGCTTCCTGCGTCCCGGGCGGATCGACGCCGTCGACGTCGCCGAGGGGACGCGCGTCGCTCCGGGGGCCCGCCTCGCCCGGCTCGACGCGCGCGAGCTCGAGGCCCAGGTGGACGCCGCCCGCGCCGCGCTGGCCGCGGCCGAGGCGCGACTCGCCGAGCTGAACGCCGGCAGTCGGGCTCAGGAGCTCGCCGCCGCCCGGGCCGCGGTCGACGCCGCCACCCAGCGGGTCGCCGAAGCCGAGCGCGACGCGTCGCGCGCGAACACGCTCTTCGAAGGCGGGGCGATCTCACGACAGGCGATGCAGCGGGCCGCCACGATGCTCGACCTGGCCCGCGCCGACCTCGAGCAGGCCGAGCAGCGGCTCGCGCTCCTGCGCGAGGGGCCGCGCGCGGAGACGATCGCCGCCCAGCGGAGCGTCGTCGAGCAGGCTCGCGCCCAGCTCGCGCTCGCCGAGGCCACGTACGGGTACGCGGTGATCGAAGCGCCCTTCGCCGGCGTGGTCACCACCCGCCACCGCGAGCCGGGCGAGGCCGTGGCGGCCGGCACGCCGGTGGTGACGCTCCTCGACCCGGACGACCGCTGGGTGCGCATCTACGTCCGCGAAGACGCGATCGGGCGGGTCCGGCTCGGCGCGAACGCCGAGATCCGCTCCGACACCTATCCCGAGCGGGTCTACGCCGGGGAGGTCGTCTTCATCGGCACCGAGGCGGAGTTCACGCCCCGCAACGTCCAGACGACCGAGGAGCGCACGAAGCTCGTCTACCCGGTGAAGGTCCGCATCACGGGCGATCCCGAGCTGGAGCTCAAGCCGGGGGTGCCCGCGGACGTCACCATCCTGGAGGGCCGGCCGGGATGAACGCGCTCACGGGACGCGCACCCGCCGGAGGAGCCGGCGCGCCACCCGGGTCCGCCCCTGCGATCGACGTGCGCGGCCTGTCCCGCTCCTTCGGAGGCCACACCGCCGTCGACGCCCTCACGCTCGCGGTCGAGGAAGGCGAGCTCTTCGGGATCGTCGGACCGGACGGGGCCGGCAAGACCACGACGCTTCGCATGCTCGCGGGCGTGTTGCGCCCCACGGCGGGCACGGCGCTCGTGGCCGGCGTGGACGTCGCGGCCGACCCCGAGGGCGTGAAGCCGCACATCGCGTACATGTCGCAGCGCTTCGGTCTGTACGAGGACCTCACGGTGCGCGAGAACCTCGACTTCTACGCCGACCTGTACGGGGTGCCACGCGCCACACGCCCGGAGCGCCTCGAGCGCCTCTACGCCTTCAGCCGGCTCGGCGAGTTCACCGAGCGCCTGGCCGGGCAGCTGTCGGGCGGCATGAAGCAGAAGCTTTCGCTGTCCTGCGCGCTGATCCACAAGCCCGACATCCTGCTCCTCGACGAGCCCACCTTCGGCGTCGACCCGATCTCGCGCCGGGAGCTCTGGCTGATCCTGCACGAGATGGTCGCCGAGGGGATCACGATCGTGGTGAGCACGTCGTACCTGGACGAGGCCGAGCGCTGCGACCGGGTCGTGCTCCTCAACGAGGGGCGGCGGCTCGCGCTCGACACCCCCACCGCCCTCCGCCGCTCGCTGCCGGGCCGGATGCTCGCGATCCAGGCCGACCGGCCACGGCCGGCGCGGGACGTCCTGCGCGACGCCCCCTTCGTGCGCAGCGCCTACCTCTTCGGAGACGCGCTGCACGTGCTCCTCGACGACGGGACGTCGGACGACGACGCGCTCGAGCCGCTCCGCTCGGCGGGTGTCACGGTCCGGGAGTGGGAGACGACCGATCCGTCGCTCGAGGACGTCTTCATGGGGCTGGTGGGATGACCGTGGACGGGGCCGACGGCGCCCAGGACCCCGGGGGCGTGGCCGATCCGGTCGAGGTCGAGCGGCTCACCCGGCGCTTCGGCGACTTCGTGGCCGTGAACGCCGTGACCTTCTCCGTGCGGGCCGGGGAGATCTTCGGCTTTCTCGGCCCCAACGGCGCCGGCAAGACGACCACGATCAAGATGCTCACCGGCCTGCTCGCGCCCTCGGACGGCTTCGGCCGCGTCGCCGGCCTCGACGTTCGCCACGACCGCCGCGCGATCCGGGAGCGCATCGGCTACATGTCGCAGAAGTTCTCGCTCTACGCCGATCTGACGGTGCGGGAGAACATCGAGCTCTTCGCCGGGCTCTACGGCGTCGTCGGTGAACGCTACGCCGCGCGGAAGGCGTGGGTGCTCGAGATGTCCGGGCTGGCCGACGAAGAGAACCGTGTGGCCGGCGACCTGCCGCTCGGCTGGAAGCAGCGGCTGGCGCTCGGCTGCGCGATGCTGCACGAGCCGCCGATCCTCTTCCTGGACGAGCCGACCTCCGGCGTGGATCCGGTCGCACGACGGCGCTTCTGGGACCTCATCACGGAGATGTCGAGCGCAGGCACCACGGTCTTCGTCTCCACGCACTACATGGAGGAGGCCGAATACTGCCATCGGCTCGCGCTGCTGAACCGCGGGCGCCTCATTGCGCTCGACACGCCGCGCGCGCTCCGGGGCCGGTCGGTCGATGCCATCTACGAGGTCGGCACGAACGACGCCCCCCGGGCGGTGCAGGCGCTCGTCGACGCGCCTGGGATCGTGGAAGCCGCCATGTACGGCCGCGACGTCCACGTCACGGTCACCGATGCCTCGACCGGCCCGCAGGCGATCCGCGGCGCGCTGGCAGCCGCCGGCCTCGCCGCCACCTCGCTGGAGCGCGTCGAGCCGTCGCTCGAGGACGTCTTCACCGCGCTGGTCCGCGCCGAGGGCGGCGCGGTGATCGGGTAGGCCCGTGAGCCCGCACCGCCTCCTGGCCGTCGCCCGCAAGGAGTGGATCCAGCTCCGCCGGGACCGGCGCAGCATGATCCTCGCCTTCGCACTGCCGATGATGCTCCTCGTCTTCTTCGGCTACGCGATCAGCTTCGACATCGACGACATCACCCTCGCGGTGCTCGACGAGGACCGCTCGGCCGCCAGCCGGGAGCTGCTCGACGCCTTCGTGGCCAGCGACTACTTCACGATCGATCGGCACCTCGATTCCGCCGGCGAGATCGACGACCTGCTCGTCCGGGGGCGGGTGATGGGCGTCCTGCGCATCCCGTCGGGCTACGCCCGTGACCGGGCCAGCGCCGATCGCGACGCCTCCGTGCAGCTCCTCCTCGACGGCGCCGACGCCAACACGGCCACGATCGCCATGAACCTCTCGGGCGCCGTGGCCGCGATGCACAGCGCGCGCGTGTCGTCGCTCGGCGGCGCTCCGCTCCGGCTCGAGAGCCGGACGTGGTACAACCCGCAGCTCGAGAGCCGGCACATGAAGATCGGCAGAGCGTAGTGTCGGGCAGAGGTGGAGATCTCGGTGGCCGCCATTTTGCTAAGAAAGAACAACATGCCCAACTCC
>CALJLC010000136.1 GCA_937982605.1 uncultured Gemmatimonadales bacterium
TCCCCGGTGAGCATGACCAGGTCGGTGATCCCGGCGTCACGGAGCTCCGCGACCTCGGCCGCCGCGCGCTCCATCGTCTGGTCCTGGCTGGCGAGGAAGCCGGCGTGGGTCCCGTCCACGGCCATCCACACGTGCGTGGCGTCCGGGTGGTCGCGGACCATCCGCTCGAGGGTCTCGGGATCGACGGGCGCTCCGACTCGTTCCTCGACCCAGCTTCGGCGCCCGATGTGCACCTCGGAGCCGTCCACGAGCGCGGTGACGCCATGCCCCGCCACCGAGTCGAACCGCTCGGGCTCGGGCGCGTCGATGCCGCGCGCCGCCGCGGCTCGCACGATCGCGGCGCCCAAGTGGTGCTCCGACCGCAGCTCGGCCGCCGCGGCGGCACGGAGCAGCGCGCGCTCCTCGGCGTCGTCGCCGGATTCCGGGCCGCCGGCGAACGCGCGGTCCTCGGACGTCGGTGTGGCGGGGGTGACGCCGGCTCGGAGCGCGCCTTCGATCGTGGCCGGCCGTACCGCGACCACCTCGGGATGCCCGACCGTGACCGTCCCGGTCTTGTCCATGGCGAAGGTCGTCACGTCCGCGAGCGCATCGAGGTGCGCGCCGCCCTTGAAGAGCACTCCGTGCCGGGCCCCGTTCGACACCGCCGAGACGATCGTGGCCGGGATCGAGATGACCAGCGCGCACGGTGACGCCACGACCAGCAGCGTCATCGCCCGGTAGAACGCGTCGTCGAACGGCCAGCCGAGGAGCAGCCAGGGGATCACGATGGCCAGCCCGGACGCCACGATGACGCCCACCGCGTACCGGCCCTGGACGGCCTCGATCCAGCTCTGCGTGGGCGCGCGGGTCTCCCGGGCCCGTTCCACGAGGCGGATGATCCGGGCGAGGGCGGTGTCGTCGGCCGGCCGGGTCATGCGGAGGTCGAGCGACCCCGACCCGTTCAGCGTTCCGGCGAAGACGGGAGCGTCCGCCTCCTTGTCGACCGGGACGGGCTCACCGGTCAGCGTCGACTCGTCGACGGACGAGCCGCCGGAAACCACGACGGCGTCCACCGGTATGCGCTCGCCGGGTCGGACCCGGACGAGATCGCCCCGGCGCAGCTCTTCGAGGCGCACCACGGTCTCCGTCCCGTCGTCGAGCCGGGTCGCCTCCTCGGGCCGGAGCTCGACCAGGGCCTCGATCGACCGGCGCGTCCGGCGAAACGCGTAGGTTTCGAGGGTGTTGCCGAGGGCGAACAGGAAGAGGAGAACGGCGCCCTCGAGCCAATGACCGACCGCGCCGGCGCCCGCCGCCGCGAGCAGCATGAGGGTGTCGACGTCCACTTCTCCGCCACGCAGCGCGGCGACCGCCCTGCGGGTGGCGTCCCAGCCGGCGGCCGCGTACGCCGCCAGGTACAGCGCCACGGCCGGTCCTGCGCCGACGAGGTGATACGCGGCCCACCCGACGAGCACGAAAGCCAGGGCGAGCGCCGTCGAGACCACCTGCGCGCGCAGGCCGTCCGGTCCGGGGCCGCCCGGATCGCAGCAGCCGTTGCTCATCGTTCCTTATCGAGAATCATTCTCCATAAGGTACGCCCCGGAGCCGGCCGATCCAAGGTGTCGGCGTCGGCTTGCTCGACACCGGGGCGGGTGCAGATTGGGGCGTTCCCCCCCGAAGCCCGAACCGAGGCCGAAATCGAAATGAGCAAGGACACCGGAGCCCTCGACGACCTTCTGCACGAAGAGCGTCGCTTCCCCCCGCCCGAGGACTTCGCGGCGCGGGCGGTGGTCTCGGACGACGGTGTGTACGCCAGGGCGGCGGCCGATCGGGAGGCGTACTGGTCCGGATGGGCGTCCGAGCTGGACTGGTTCGAGCCGTGGGACCGGGTTCTGGAATGGACGCCGCCGCACGCACGGTGGTTCCTCGGCGGCAAGCTCAACGTCTCGTACAACTGCCTGGACCGCCATGTGGAGGCGGGGCGGGGGGACCGCACGGCGCTGCTCTGGGAGGGCGAGCCCGGCGATACGCGGGCGTACACCTACGCGGAGCTCCTCTCCGAGGTCTGCCGGTTCGCCAACGTGCTCGAGGGGCTGGGGGTGGAGAAGGGCGATCGGGTCACGATCTACCTCCCGATGATCCCCGAAGCCGCGGTCGCGATGCTCGCCTGTACGCGGATCGGCGCGGTCCACTCGGTGGTCTTCGGCGGATTCAGCCCCGACTCGCTCTCGGACCGCAACAACGACGCGAGCTCGAAGGTCCTCGTCACCGCCGACGGGGGGTGGCGGCGGGGCGGGGTCGTGCCGCTCAAGGCCAACGCCGACGAAGCCATGAAGGCCTCGCCGACGGTCGAGCACGTCGTCGTCGTGGCTCGGGGCGGCGAGCTGACCGAGCGGACGCCGGTGACGATGGTGGAGGGTCGGGACCACTGGTACCACGACCTCATGGCCGACGCCTCCGACGATCGCGCGGCCGAGGCGATGGACGCCGAGGACACGCTCTTCATCCTGTACACGTCCGGAACCACCGGGAAACCGAAGGGCGTCGTGCACACGACGGGCGGATACCTCACGCAGGTCTACGCCACCACGAAGTGCGTCTTCGACCTCCGCGACGACGACGTCTACTGGTGCACCGCCGACGTGGGGTGGATCACCGGGCACAGCTACATCGTCTACGGACCGCTCGCCAACTGCGCCCAGGTCGTGATGTACGAGGGCGCACCCGACACGCCCGATCGCGGTCGTTTCTGGCAGCTCTGCGAGAAGTACGGCGTCACGATCTTCTACACGGCGCCGACCGCGATCCGGGCGTTCATGCGGTGGGGCGACAGCTGGCCGGCGAAGTCGGATCTGTCGTCCCTGAGGTTGCTCGGCTCCGTCGGCGAGCCGATCAACCCCGAGGCGTGGATCTGGTATCACCGGACGATCGGCGGCGGGCGCTGCCCGATCGTCGACACGTGGTGGCAGACCGAGACGGGCGGGATCATGATCACGCCGCTCCCGGGCGTGACCGAGACGAAGCCCGGCACGGCCACGAGAGCCTTCCCCGGGATCGACGCGACCATCCTGACCAACGACGGGAAGGAATCGCACTCCGGCTTTCTGGCCATCACGTCGCCGTGGCCGTCGATGCTCCGCACCGTCTGGGGCGACGACGAGCGTTTCCGCGAGACGTACTGGTCGAAGTGGGAGAACGTCTACTTCCCCGGCGACGGGGCCAAGCGCGACGACGACGGCTACTTCTGGATCCTCGGGCGGGTGGACGACGTGCTCAACGTTGCCGGGCACCGCATCGGCACGATGGAGGTCGAGAGCGCCCTGGTCGACCATCCCGCCGTCGTCGAGTCGGCGGTCGTGGGCAAGCACCACGAGATCAAGGGGGAGGCGATCGCGGCGTTCGTGACGACCCGCGAGGACGTCGAGACGTCGGACGAGCTGCTCGCAGAGCTCCGGGAGCACGTGGGGCACAAGATCGGCGCGATCGCGAAGCCCGAGCTGATCGTCTTCACCGCCGATCTGCCCAAGACCCGCTCCGGCAAGATCATGCGCCGTCTCCTGCGTGACATCGCGGAGGGGCGCGCGGTCGGGGACACGACGACGCTCGCGGATCCGGCCGTCGTTCGCCGGCTGCAGGAGATGCACGAGGCGGAGGAAGGATAGTGCTCCGCCTGCTCGTGCGCCGGATCGCGGCTTGGCTCTCCTCGACGGAGGACGGCGTGCGCGCCTTCCAGGACGCGGTGCGCCGCTAGAGCCTCGGTCCGCCGCTAGAGCCTCGGTCCGCGGCGCCGTGCGAGACGCCCGGATCCCCCGACCCTAGTCGGTCGCCATCGGATCCCCGGTCGGGGGCGCCTTGGCGGCGCGCTCCTCGGCGGACTTCTCCTTGATCTTCCGGGCCGGGACGCCGACGTAGACCCAATGCGGGTCGGTGCTGCGGGTGAGCATCGAGCCGGCGCCGATCATCGAGTCGTCGGCGATGTGCATGCCGGCGAGGATCGTCGCGTGGTAGGTGATGCGCACGCCCTTGCCGATGACCGTTTTCGGCAGATAGACGATCCGCCCGTCGACGATGTTGTGGGAGTGCGAATACACGTTGGCGAAATCGGAGACGGAGGAGCCGTCGCCGATCTCGATCCCGCCCCGGTCGTCGAGGAGCACGTGCCGGTGGACGACCACGCCGTCACCGACCTCGAGGTTGTAGCCGAACGAGAAGCGGACGTGCGTGAACGCCTTGAAGTTCTTGCCGCACCGCGCGAAGACGTGCCGCGCGAGGATCCGACGGAAGTGCACGCCGAGCTCCACGTTCTCTCCCAGAGGACTCCGGTCGAACATCTCCCAGAGCCAGAGGAGCGGCTTGCGCGGCGCATACTTCTCCTCGTCGAGCTCCTGGTAGTACTCGGGCTCGAGCGTGACGTTGCGAGGGTCCATCTGCGCGAGCGCCACCCGCTGGCCGAGCGGAAGCCCGGCGACGTCCGCGCGCGAGAGGCCCGGATAGTAGAGATCCGTGAGGATCGAGCGGCACAGCTCGTTCCGGTCGCAGGCGGGATCGTCGAGCGATTCGCGCAGCCACGCGAGCCACTCGTCGTAGAGCGAGCCGGCCGCGTCGGCCACCGGGACCGGACGGAGGGGGAGGAAGGGCATGGCTGGAGGTTATCCGGATCGCACCGGGGATCAAGGCCGGGGCGGGATGTCACAGGGTGCCCCGCCCGTTAGACTTACAGGAACGCGAACGGGATCGAATCACGAGCCATGCACGACGCACTCCGCCAGCGGTTGATCCGCAAGATCGAGAGCCTGCCGGACGACAAGATCTACCAGGTGCTCGACTACCTGGAATTTCTCGAGTCCAAGTACGCCAGCGACGCCGCGGTGCAGGCGTCGGGGCTGCAGAAGTTCGCCGAAGGACTCGAGGACAAGATGCGCCGCCGCGCGGTCAGCCCCAGCACGATCCGCGAGGCGTTCCAGCTCATCTCGGCGGCCGACCGGGTCCTTTCCGGCGTCTCGTCGGCGGGGCGTCAGATCCTGAACGATCTCGCGGAGGTGGTCGAGGTCGACGAGACGAAGAAGGACGCGCTGGAGTCGGGCGACGTCCGGCACATCGAGTCGGACCCGCGTAAAGGACAGAGACGCAGCTCGTCCGGTGCGTCGTCGGACGGGACCTGCGGCGAACGCATATCGACGAATGGCCGCAGTTGTTGAACGTGGTACTGGTGCAGATGAGTCTGGTGGGGCCGCGGCCGGAGCGGCCGGAGATCGCGTCGCGATTGGTCGAACACCTGCCGGCGTATCCGCAGCGGCTGGCGGTACCGCCGGGCGTGACGGGGCTGGCGCAGGTGGAACTGCCGCCGGACCACGAGCTGGAGGACGTGCGGCGGAAGTTGGCAGTGGACCTCGAATACCTGCACCGGGCGGATTGGCGACTGGATTTGTGGATCCTGTACCGCACGGGTTTGCACCTGTTCGGACTCGGGCGGCCGCTTGCGGTGGCGGTGGAACCGGAAGTGCTGGACGCGGCGCGAGGTGGTGGAAGCGACGCTGGGCGGCGTACGATTCGCATCGATGAACCGCAACCGCGACGGGCCGCGGGCAGTGGTCCGAAGCGGCGGCAGCCGCAGGAAGCGACGGCGTCGGCTAGCCGGAAGGCGGCATGAGCACGCCGTGGACTCACGTGCGAAGTTCGTCGCGCACGGGCGTCAATGCTTGACGGGGCGGAATGGGCTACCCAACAACGTGTCATAGAGCGCGATGATGCGCTGGTTGTTCGCCGCGGCGTCGAAGTGGGACTCGGCCCGTTGTCGCGCGGCGCGTGCCATGGACGTACGTAGCGTCGCGTCGGTGACGAGTCGGGCCAGGCGATCCGCATACGCCGCGGCGGAGCGCGGTGGGCAGAGGAATCCGGTCTCGTTGGTAACGACTTCGCGATTGCCGGTAATGTCGCTGGCCACGGACGCCAGTCCGGCGGCGTGGGCCTCGATGAGAACGCGAGGCAATCCTTCCCAAAGCGTGGGATGCAGCACCACGTCGGCCGCCAGGAAGACGCGAGCCGGGTCGGCCTGCCAACCAAGCATTTGGACGCGGTGGCCGACGTTTTCCGTCGCGATGCTCGCTTCGAGCGACGGGGCAAGCGGTCCCTCGCCGGCGACAACGATCCGCCACCGCCGACCGGCGCAGCGACGCTCGAGCTGTTGCGCGATCGCGGGCAGGATCAGCGATT
>CALJLC010000137.1 GCA_937982605.1 uncultured Gemmatimonadales bacterium
GCCTCGAGACGGTCCGACCGCCCAAGAAGGGTAGACTCCGGCCCCGACACGCGAGGAGCCTCCGCCGGGCCGTTTTCTGGCGCGTTTCCTGCATCGGAACTCTCTTGGAAGAGCTGCGGAGCGCTCCCCATCACGTCAGCGGTACACGAAGCTCGCGCCGAATCGTGCCGTGACCCGAGGGGGAGGCATTATCATTGAGGCGTCGGATTCGGGGTTCACCACGTCCCCGCGTTCGGCCAGAGACCCCCCCCTCGTGGCGCGCTCCGTCTCGACATACGCGCGCGCCCCCCAGATGCCGATGATCGGTCCACGTAGCACCGTCCCTTCCGGGATCGAACCGCTCGACGACCGTACGGGCGGCCTCGACGCAGGCGGAACCTTCCTGCTCGTCGGAGCCCCCGGACCGGAAAAGATGGTCGCCGCCCTGCAGTTCGTGCACGCGGGCGTGCGGGCCGGGGAGCCCTCCGCGCTCGTCACGAACGCCGATGCCGAGGGGATCCTCGACGTCGCGCTCGGGTGGGGCTTCGACCTCCGGCACGCCTGGGAGACCGGCCTCCTCCGGATCCTCGGCTTCCGCGACGACTTCGAGCTCCGCGCCCTGCGCTCGATCGCCCCGGAAGAGGTCGTCGAGGAGCTCGACGAGCTGCTCGGACCGGACCTCGAGCGCATCGCCGTCGATCCGGGCTCGATGTTTCTGTCGGGAGGGGCGAGGACGTTGCTCGGCTCCGCCTTCCTCGCCTGGGCCCGTGACCGCGACGCGACGGTGCTCGTCACCTTCTCGGTGGACGTGGGGACCGCCGCGCTCCCGTCCGCGGCCGACTGGCTGATCAACGCCACGACCGCGCGCCTCCTGGTCCAGAAGCGCGGCGAGGGGCTCTGTCAGATCACGCTGGCGCGGGCGGTGCCCGATTCGGGGGCACGGAATCAGGCCGTCTCCCTCCAGCTCGAGCCCGGCGAGGGGCTCGTGGAGCCCACCTCGTTCCCGGCGCGTCGTGGCGGAGACCGGGGGGAGATCGACCCGGACCGTCTGCTCCTGGTCTCGCTCGGCGGGGAGCTCACGCCCGATCTCGAGGCATGGTCCGAGCGCGCCTTCGAGACCGAGATCGTCTCCGAGCCGTTCGACGCCGTCGCACGGGTCCAGTCGGATGCCCGCTACGGAGCGGTTCTGGTGCACACCGCCCGTCGGCGCAGCCGTGAGGCGCTCCAGGCGTGCCGCGCCCTCCGACCGCTCACCCGCGCGGCGATCGTGCTGGCTTCCGACGACGCGGTGCGCTCCTCGGACCGCATCAAGGTCCTCGAAGCCGGAGCGGACGACTTCCTCAGCGGCGGGCTCGACCTGCGCGAGCTCGGCCTGCGCATCCGGCAGGCCGTCGCCCGGGGCGCGACTCCGGCCCCGCGGGGGCACGGCGTGGCGCTGGCGCGCGAGCTGCCGGGCGGCCGGGTCTCCCCGGACGCCTTCCGCTCCGAGCTCGAGCGCCGCTCGGCCAGCGACGACCTCGCCTTCTTCTGCGTGCTCGAGGTAACCGCCGACCCGGCCCGACCCGAGGCCGTAGCGACCGTCTGCGCGGACGAGGTTCGCGCCGACGACGGCGACCTCGTCGCGGTGACGCCGGCCGGGTGCGCCGTGCTGCTGCAGGGGGCGCGCGAGGCTCAGCTCGGCACCTTCCTCGCCCGCCTCGGCGCCCGCATGGAGGCCGAGGTCGAGGGGACGGTGGAGATCGAAGTGCTCAGCCACCCGGCCGAAGCGGACCGGATCATGGCCGTGCTGGGGTCGACCGGTGCCTCGGCCGCCTGACGCCCGACGGAGCTCACCCAGGTACTTCCTCCGGTTCGCGGGCACCGCAACGCTGCTCGTGGCCGGCACGCTCGTCCTCGTGCTGTACGTGCTGCCGCAGCGCTACGTCCTGAGCTCGGGCTTCCGCGAGGGTAGCCTGGTCCTGCCCGACCCGTCCACGCCGTTCGAGCCGCTCGACGCCCGGCGGATCGCCGCGCTGCCCCTGCCCGTCCGTGGACCGGGCACCGGCTCCGGGGCGACGGTTCGCGGCCCCGCCGAGATCTTCTGGGAAGCGGTCCTGCCCCTGATCCGCACGGAGCGCTGGCCCGAGGCGTTCGCGCTCTTCACGAGCTATCTCGCCGAGCACCCGGACGACCGCGACGCGCGGCGCGAGTACGCCTCGACGCTCCGCGCCGCGGGCTACGGCGATCGTGCCGTGCCGGTCATCGAGCGCCTCCTGGCGTCCCACGACGCTCCGGCCATCCGGCTCGCGCTCGCGCGGGTGCTGCGCGGCCTCGGACGGCGCGACGCCGCGGATCGCGAGTACGCCCTCCTGGTGTCGTCGCCCTCCGCGGACGAAGGGCTCTGGCTGGAGCGCGCGCGTGCGCTCGCCTGGGCCGAGCGGCACCCGGCCGCCCAGGGGGTCCTCCTCGACGCGCTGGAACGCCACCCGGGCTCCGTCCCGCTACGGGTCGAGCTCGCCCGGGCGTGGTACGCCATGGATCGCGTGGAGGAGGCGCTGGAGCTGCTGCGGGGCATCCCGGACGCAGAGCTGGCGGACGCGGACGGGCCGGCGCTGCGAGCCGAGCTCGTGCGCGTGCTGACCCCGCCGCCGGTACCGCCCGAGGAGGAGGCGCCGCCCCCGTCGACGCTCGAGCGGGCGATCGGTGCGCGGATGGACGGCGAACTCGAGCGCGCCGCCGGGCTCTTCGCGGCCGCGCTCGCCGAGCGCCCGGACGACGCGGCCACCTGGCAGGCATGGGCGGACTTCCTGCAGTACGAGCGTGGTGACTTCGAGGGCGCGCTCGCGGCGCTGCGCGCGGTGGAGCGCCTGACGGGCGGAGACGACCCGGCGCGGCAGTACCGGCTGGCCCAGCTCGAGCTCTGGACCGACGACCTCCGCGCGGCTCGGACGAGGCTCCTGGCGCTGCTCCCCACGCTCGGACCGACCGGAGCCGTCGGGCTCCCCGAGCCGCCGGAGGGAGCGCCGCCCGTCACCCGTGCCGACGTGCTCGCGCTGCTCGGCGACCTCGAGCGGTGGGAGGGCGACCGCCCGGCCGCGGCCGAGCGCTACGCCGAGGCGCTCGCCGAGGCGCCAGATCGGAAGAGCACACGTCTCAACTCCAGTCACACTGATATATCTCGTATGCCG
>CALJLC010000138.1 GCA_937982605.1 uncultured Gemmatimonadales bacterium
GCTCGGCGCGCTGGCCGGCGATGTCCGACGGGCCGCCGCCGTCGGGGTTCACGAAGACGGTCGTGAGCCCCATCGCCAGGAGCGGCTCGCCGTGGCTGAGCCCCGGCGACGCCAGCCCCGGGCCGGCGTGCGAGTGCACGTCGATGAAGCCGGGAGTGACGTAGAGGCCCGTGGCATCGATGACCTCGTCGGCGGCGACGTCGCCGAGGCTGCCCACGGCCGTCACGCGGTCGCCTTCGACGAGCACATCCGCGAGGATCCACGGGTTGCCGCTCCCGTCCAGGACGCGTCCGTTCCGGATGAGCAGCGATCGCTCCTGGGCGACGACCGGAGCGGCGAGGAGCGCGGCGAGTAGCGCGGAGACGCCGAGCGGCGAGCGCACGGACCGGAGGAGGGAGTCGAAGAGAGGCATGATCTGCGGAAGCAACGCGAAGGGAACGCGGGTGTGGACGAGACCGCGACGCCGAAGGTACGGGAGCGGGTGAAGGACCACCACGACCTCCGCGCGCTCCTCGAGGAGATCGACGGCCGAGGTTACAAGGCGTACGGGCGCGTCGGCGGGACGTGGCGCTTCGACGACTTCCTCCTGCACGTCGACCACGTCCAGGGCGATCCCTTCGCGACCCCGAGCCGGCTGCGGGTGACGGTCGAGGCGGCGGTCGCCGGCTTTCCCGAGGCTTCGTGGCGCACGCCGGTGCGCGCCACCGGAACCGCCTGCCTGCTGGCCCACACCTTCGCGGCCGCGTCGGCTGGACGGGGGCGCACGCGAGGCTCGGGCCGGAGCGGGGAGATCCGCATGATGCACCCCGGACAGCTCGTGCTGCCCACCACGGCGGTGCGGCTCGGAGGCGACGGCGCGGTGGAGGCCCGCTTCGGCGCCGGTCTTCCCGCGCGTGGCCGCCGCATCGCCGGCGGCGAGGCGGTCCGGCTCCTCCTCGACGACGTGCCGGCGCTCGTCCGGGGGGCGCTGCTCGCGGAGGCGCACGACCCGGCCGAGCTCGTGCGCCACGCCGACGGGGCCGAGGACGGCGCCGCGCTGCGGGAGGCGCTGCCCGGGCTCGGGCTGGTGGCGTTCGTGGCCGACGGGGCCCGCCTGCCCCGCCGCAGCGGCGTGGACGACCGGCCTCTCGACGGAGACGCCGTCGTCGCGTTCCGCTCCCCGGAATCGCTCCGCCGCACCCTCGAGCTCCCCAACGCGGGCGCGGTCACCGGCATGGGCGTCCCCGAGGGCGTCACGCTCGTCGTCGGGGGCGGATTCCACGGCAAGTCGACGCTCCTGCGCGCGCTCCAGGACGGCGTCTGGGGCCACCGCCCCGGAGACGGCCGCGAGCTCGTGGCCACCCGGCCCGACGCGGTGAAGATCCGGGCGGAGGATGGGCGCGCGATCGCCGGTGTCGACATCTCGGGCTTCATCGACGGTCTGCCCCTGGGGCGGACCACGACGGCGTTCACGACCCCCAACGCGTCGGGCTCGACGAGCCAGGCCGCCGCGATCGTCGAGGCGCTCGAGGCCGGCGCGCGGGTGCTCCTCGTGGACGAGGACACCTCCGCGACCAACTTCATGATCCGGGACCGCCGCATGCAGGCGCTGGTCCCTCCGGACGCCGAGCCGATCACGCCGTTCGTCGACCGGGCGCGCGAGCTGCACGAGCTCCACGGCGTCAGCACGGTGCTCGTCGTCGGCGGGAGCGGCGACTACCTCGACGTCGCCGACCGGGTGATCCGGATGGCCGACTACCTCCCCGCGGACGTCACCGGGAAGGCCCGGGAGGTCGCGCGGGAGCACCCCACCGGTCGGACCTCCGAAGCGGCCGAGCCCCTCGACCTCCCCGGCGGCCGGCGCGTAGACCTCCGATCGGTCGACCCGTCACGGGGTCGAAGGCCGCGGCACGTCCGGGTGCCGGACGGTCGTACGATCCTCTTCGGCACCGAGACGGTCGACCTCGCCGCGGTCGAGCAGCTCGTCCTGACCGGTCAGCTCCGCACCGTCGGGGAGGCGCTCGCCTGGATCGCCACGGAGCTCGACGCGGAGGCGGTGTCCATGGCCGAGATCCTCGCCGCGGTCGAGCGGGTCCTGGAGCGGGACGGTCTCGACGGCCTGGCGGAGTACCGGGTCGGCGACCTGGCCATGGTCCGGCGCCACGAGGTGGCCGCGGCGCTGAACCGGCTGCGCACCCTGCGACTCGCCGGCTCGGCGCCGTGATCCTCGACGCGCTGCCCGACGGGGTCCCCTCCCTGGGCGCGAGCCACCCGGAGCTTGCCGTGTCCAGCGCCGGAGCGACGCGCTTCCTCGCCGAGGGTGATCGCGCGTCCGCCCGGGCCGGGGCCGACGGCGCGGTCTCGGTCGAGGTCGACGGGCGCCGCGTGGCGCAGGGGATCCGACCCGTCGGAGGGCGGGTCGCCAACACGCTCGTCTCTCCCGGGCTGGTGCGCCGGGAGTGGATCGGGGCGGAAGGCGTCGTGACCGAGACGCTCCTCGCGCCCCCGGCGCTCCCGCTGGTCTGTGTCCAGTGGGAGGGCGGCGGCGGTCGGATGCCGGAGTGGAC
>CALJLC010000139.1 GCA_937982605.1 uncultured Gemmatimonadales bacterium
CCGGGCGAGATCCAGCGGCTGCTCGACACGCACTGACCGTGACCTCCCGGCCTCGGACGCGGGCGGGTCTGGCCGCCGTCCTGACCGTGGCGCTGGGGACGGGAGGCTGCTCGAGCCGTGTCGGACCGGGGGTCACCGGCCTGATCGAGCGGGGTGCGGGCGACGGCCCCGTCCTCGAGGCGACATACCTCGGCACCGGGGGCTGGATCTTCCGTTACGACGGGGAGACGGTGCTCACCGGGCCCCTCTTCACGAACCCGTCCTTCCTGCGCGTCGGCCTCCGCCCGATCGAATCCGACACGCTCGAGGTCGACCGCCGGATGGCCCGGTGGGACGTCTCCGATACGCGGGTGATCCTCGTGGGGCACGGCCACTACGACCACCTCATGGACGTGCCCAGGGTCGCCGCGCGCCACGCGCCGCGGGCCCGCATCGTCGGCACGGAGACGGTGCGGAACCTCCTGGGCCACTGGTCCGGCCTGATGGATCGGGTCGACGTATCGGAGCCCCACGCAGCGGACGTGGAGTCGCCCGGGTCGTGGATGACGTACGGCGATCGCGTGCGCGTGCTGCCGCTTCGTTCGGACCATGCCCCGCACTTCGACGGTCTCGAGCTGTACGACGGCTCGGTCGAGCGCTCGCTCACCGAGCCGCCGGCCACCGCCGGCGCCTGGCTCACCGGACGGACCTTCGCTTTCCTCGTGGACTTCCTCGACCGCGAAGGCGAGGTCGCCTACCGGATCTACTACCAGGACGCGATCTCCGCGCCGCCGTTCGGCTTCGCGCCGGAGCTGGAGATCGAGCGCCGCCCCGTCGACGTGGCGGTCTTCGTGCCCGCCACCTTCGACCAGGTGGAGTGGCACCCGGAGGCCTTCGTGGAGAACCTCCGACCGCACCGGATCCTGCTCGGCCACTGGGAGGACTTCTTCGCCCCGTGGGGACCGGAGAGTCGATCGGTCCTCATGACCGACATCGGCCACTTCGAGGCGCGGCTGGAGCGCGTCTTCGACGGCGAGTTCTTCCGCCCGGAGGTCGAGACGCAATTCCGGTTCGGTCCGAGGGAGCCGCCTCCCGGTTGACGTTACCCCTGCAACGCAGTAGAAATAGGCGAGAGGGTACTACTGCATTGCAGGGGATATGCGATGGGACGCGTGCTGGGGGAGTTCGAGCAGCTCATTCTCTTCGCCCTCCTCGAGCTCGAGGACGACGCCTACGGAGCGTCGATCGTGCGCACGATCGAGGAGCGGACCGGAAGGGACGTGTCTCCGGGCGCGGTCTACACCGCGCTCGATCGACTGGGCACCCGCGGGCTCGTCTCGTCGTCGGTGGGCGAGCCCACGCCTGAGCGGGGTGGGCGACGGCGGAAGTACTACCGCATGGAACCCGAGGGCGCGCTCGAGCTGAGCCGGTCGATCGAGGTCCTCCGGTCGATGTCGGCCGGGCTGCTCCCGAAGCTGGAGGCGATGATGGGCGGGAGTGGTCGTTGAGCGAGCCTCGGCTCCCTGCGGTCGATCGGCTGCTGATCCGGCTCCTCCTCCGCGGGGTGGGCTCGGAGTTCGTCGTCGGCGACCTGGTCGAGCGGTTCGCCGTCGACGTCCGCACGCTCGGAGCGCGCGCGGCCCGGCGTCGCCTGAGACGGGCGGTGCTGAAGACGGCGCTCGCGTGGTGGTCCCGGCGGGCCGTGGCGGCACGCCGGTGGGAAAGGGTCGTTCGAGGGAGGGGTGGGGTGATGAGCGGATGGATCGAAGACGCGCGCAACGCCGTGCGCGGCATGGCCCGCCGGCCGGGCTTCGCCGCCGGTGTGGTGCTGACGCTCGGGCTGGGGATCGGCGCCACGACCACGATCTTCAGCGTCGTGGACGCGGTGCTCCTCGAGCGACTGCCGTACGAGGAGCCGGACCGACTCGCCGCGCTCGGCGCGACCTTCCCGACCCGCGAGTGGGCGGACGAAGGCGCGGGCCGCCAGCACCTGGCGGGGATGTCCGTGGCCAACTTCGTCGACTTCGCCGAGCGGAGCCGTTCCTTCGAGAGCCTCGCCGCGGTGGAGAGCTCGAGCAGCGTCCTCATCCCCGACCGGGGCGACGGTCCGGAGCTCGTGGCCGCGTCGAGCGTCTCCGAGGGCTTCTTCGAGATGCTCGGGGTCGCACCGGCCGTGGGGCGGCTCTTCCTGCCGCACGAGTACTCGGCAGGCTCCGACGCCGTCTTCCTCCTGAGCTGGGGCGCGTGGCAGAGGCGCTTCGGCGGCGACCCCGACGTGATCGGCCGGGCCTTGGAGCGCATCGGAACGAACGCCGAGATCGTCGGCGTCCTCCCTCGGGACTTCACACCCCCCGAGGCGATCGTGCCGGGCACGCCGGACTTCTGGATGCCGCTCCAGCCCGACCACGATCGCTACGCGGGGCGCGGACGACGCAGCGTCGGCGCGATCGGCCGGCTCGGCCCGGGCGTGACCGTCGAGGCCGCGCGGGAGGAGGCACGCGCGATCGCGGCGGAGCTGGCCCGCGACTTCCCGGACGGCAACGTCTACCCCGACGGCTCCCACTTCGGAATCGGCGTCAACGGCCTTCACGCCGAGACCGTCGGGGGAGTCGGCCGCACGCTCGGCCTCTTCCTCGGCGCGGCGACCCTGCTCCTCGGCCTGTCCGCCATGAACGCCGCCACGCTCCTCCTGGCCCGCGCGCTGGATCGACGGCGTGAGCTCGGGGTGCGGAGCGCACTCGGTGCCAGCCGCCTGCGCGTGACCCGACTCCTCCTGGTCGAGGCGCTCGTCCTCTCCGGGCTCGGCGGGCTCGCGGGCATCGCCGTGGCGGCCGGAGGCGTGGAGCTGTTCCTCGCGCTGGCGCCCCGGTCGATTCCCCGCATCGATGCGGTCGCGGTCGACACCCGTGTCCTCTTCGCCGCCGCCGCGGTGACGCTGGCCAGCGGGCTGGCCGCGGGGCTGCTTCCGGCGGTGAGGCTGAGCCGGGCGGGACCGTGGACCAGGCTCCACGGTGGAGGTCGCGGCAGCTCGGAACCGACGTCGCGGCTGCGCAGCGCGCTGGTCGGCGCGCAGATCGCCGTGGCCGTCCTGCTGCTCTCGGGAGCCGGGCTCCTCTTCAACTCGTTCGTGCGCATCGTCAACACCGATCCGGGATTCGAGCCGGACGACCTCGTCTCGATGAACGTCGCGGTCAAGCGGCCGGGCGCCCCGGAGGGCGAGGAGATGTGGCAGGCGTGGGATCTGGTGCTGGCCGAGATCGCCCGGGTGCCGGGCGTGACCGCATGGGGCTGCCCGTCCAACACACCGTATCAGTCGCCGAAACGTGCGCCTCGTATTCATCTCCCGGGGGAGCCGCCTGAGAAGGGGCGGGAGGGCGTGGCCGGATACTCCGCGACGCCGGGCTACTTCGACGTCATCGGGTCGCGTCTGCTGGCGGGGCGCGGCTTCGAGCCGGGCGATCGAGCCGACACGGAGCCGGTGGCGATCGTGAACGAGACGTTCGTGCGCACGGTGCTCGGGGGCGACGAGGCGGTCGGCGCCGTGCTTCACCACATGGAGGGTGAGATCCCGACGACGTTGCGCGTTGTCGGGGTGGTCGAGGACATGGTGCAGACCCGCGCCGAGGACGGGCCGGCCGCGGCCGTCTACCGTCCCTACACCCAGGCCGACTGGCCGTGGCTCAACGTCGTCGTCCGCTCGGCCACGCCGCCCGAGGAGCTGATCCCGGAGCTGCGTCGCGCCGTCACGCGCTTCAGCTCCGTCGTCCCCCCGCGCCAGATCACGACGATGAGGGATCGGATGTCCGCCACGCGGATCGGTCCGCGGTTCCAGACGCTGCTGATCGGCGCCTTCGCGGCGGTCGCGCTCGCGCTGGCGGCGGCCGGTCTCTACGGCTCGCTGGCCCACGCGGTGCGGCGGCGACGCCGCGAGATGGGAGTACGCGTGGCGCTCGGGGCGGAGCGCCGGCGCGTCGTGCTCCTCGTGCTCCGCCAGGGCCTCGGCCTCGTGCTCGCCGGCTTGATCGCGGGCCTCGTCGGCACGCTCGCGTCGACCCGCGTTCTGGCCGGATACCTCTACGGGGTGGAGCCCAACGATCCGGCCACGATCGCCGGAGTCGGGGTCGTCCTCGTGGCCGTCGCCGTCGTGGCGTGTCTCGTTCCGGCGCGGCGCGCGACGCGGGTCGACCCGGTCGAGGTGCTGCGGACGGAGTAGGCGGTCCGACGAGCGCGGTCCGGCCGCCGACCCGCGGCCGGGCCGGTGCGCCGGCGGCGCCTACCGGCCGTCCGGCATCCGGCCTTCGAAGAGGAACCGCACCCGGCGGCCGTCCGGGTCCTCGGCCACGACGAAGCGCGCGGGCGCGCCCGTGTTCAGCCCGCCGCCGGCGTCGAGCGCCTCGCCGGTCGGGATCAGGAAGAGCCCACTCACGTCGAGCGTGTCCTGCGCCTCCGACTCGCCCATGTCCCCGATGTCGACGATGCGCGCGTCCTCCCGCAGGAGTGGGCGCGCGAAGTCGACGAGCAGATCGGCTTCGAGCGTCGGCACACCGGGCACCGCGATCGTGCCCCCGGCAATGAGGAGGTCCGTGACCCGGCGGCCGTTGTACTCGAGCGCCTCGTAGACGGCCGGATCGTACTCGAGGTAGCGCCCGGTCGCGATGGCGTCGAGCGCCGTCAGGATCCCGACGAAGTTCGTCTTGCGCAGATGCTGCTTCTGCGGGTCGTTCGCCCACGCGCCCGACTCGATCAGGACGGTGCTGGCGCCCCACGCGCCCATGAGGTCCCCGAACGCGCGCGGGTTGAAGGTGTCGTCGTACTTGGCCACGTGATCGCCGACCAGCGGATCGATGGCCTCGATGATCAGGCTCGCCACCTGCATCGCGCGGCGGCGCTTGTCGTCGACGTCACGCGCCTCGTTGAAGGCCGGAGCCAGCAGGGCGATGGCGACGCCGCGGTTCGAGTTGCCCACGCGGATGGCGGCGCCCTGGTCGTGCAGATTGAAGCCGAAGTCCGGCTCCACCTCGTCCCGCACCGCCTTGAGCAGCCTGCCCTCGGGCGTCTGCAGCCGACGGGCGTCCCGGTTCACGTCGATGCCCTGGGCGTTGCGGCGCTGGAAGCGCTCGGCCCCGTCCGGGTTGAGCATCGGGATCATGTGGACCGTCGAGCCCTCGGCGATCCGGCGCGCCAGCGGATGATCCGGCGACTCGTCGAAGAAGCGGACGATGTCGGCGAGCGACATCGACGCCGTGCTCTCGTCGCCGTGCATCTGGGACCAGAGGAGCACGGTCGTCGGCCCGCTGCCGAAGGTGAGGTGCCGGATCTCCCGCCCCTCCCCGGACTCGCCCGCGACCCGGGCGGAGACGGAGCGGCCGAGGTACGGCTGGACCGCGCGCCAGTACGTGGCGTGGTCGAAACGGCGGTCCTCGAGGCCGACCACCCGCGCGCGGTCGTGCAGCGTCGACAGCTCCGCCGGGGAGGTGGGGGCGGGCGTCGTCGGTCCGTACGTCGGACCCGCGGCGCAGCCGAGCGCGGCGAGCGTCGCGAAGAGCGGGGCGGAGCGGGCGCGGCGGGTCGGGAGCATCGGAGCGTCGTCGGTCGAGGGGAGGAGGCGCGAGGACCGGGCCGGGCTACCCGGGCCGTCCCGCCCGGTCAGTAGAGCAGGTACCGTGCCCGGCGCGCCCGGAACGCCTGGACGCTCTCGGCCCAGTCCGCGGTGATGGCGTTCACGTCCAGCCCCGAGTCGACCGCGCTCCGGAGGGCGTCGCCCCCGGCGAGCAGGTCGATGTGGCGTTCCCGCCACGCCCACCGGTCGCCGGCCAGGCGTCGGGCCTCGACGAGCATCGCCGCCGCCACCCTCGGCGCGTCGTAGCCCGTCGAGCCGGCGTGCAGGCGAACGCCGTGCACTTCCTCCCCGCCGAACTTGCCGTCCCCGGGGTCCTCGGGGGTGAAGGTCGCGGCCTCGAAGCGAACCCCTTCGAAGGCGTATCCGTTCATGGCGTCGGCCAGCGCGTCACCGTCCAGCCACGGCGCGCCGACCCACTGGAAGGCGCGCTCGGTTCCGCGCCCGACCGAGAGCGGCGTGCCCTCGAAGAGGCACGTTCCGGGGTAGTGCAGGGCGCTCTCCAGCGTCGGGAGGTTCGGCGACGGCGCCACCCAGGGCTGGCCGGTCCGGTCGAAGGTCATGTCGCGCGTCCACCCCTCCATGGGCACCACGTGCAGCTCGACGTCGAGGCCGAATTCCCCGACGAACATCCGGGCGAGCTCGCCGACGGTCATGCCGTGGCGCATCGGCACCGGGTACAGCCCCACGAAGCTCGAGAACGCCGGGTCGAGGACGTTGCCTTGCACGACGTCGCCCCGGATCGGGTTCGGGCGGTCGAGGACGACGAAGGGGATGCCGTGGCGTCCGGCCTCCTCCATCGCGTACGCCATCGTCGAGACGTACGTGTAGTAGCGCGCTCCGACGTCCTGCATGTCGAAGACGAGCACCTCGACGCCCTCGAGCATCTCGGCCGTGGGGCGCAGCGTCGCCCCGTAGACGGAATGGATCGGGATCCCGGTGCGCTCGTCCACGCTGCTGTCGACGTGGTCGCCCGCCTCCGCCTCCCCGCGGATGCCGTGCTCGGGCCCGAAGAGCGCCACGAGGTGGACGTCGGGGGCCTCGTACAGGGCATCGATCGTGGTGCCCGCCGAGCGCTCGGATCCCGCGGTCTGGCCGGGCGCGCCGCTCCAGACTCCGGTGTGGTTGGTCACCAGCCCGACCCTCCTTCCCGCCACGAGGTGGAGGGAGGCGGAGCGCAGCACCTGGGCGCCCACGCGGACACTAGGCGGGGCGGTCGCGCGCGGCAGGGCCGGGCCGCTCTTCATCACCGCCCTGTCG
>CALJLC010000140.1 GCA_937982605.1 uncultured Gemmatimonadales bacterium
GTCGAGGAGCTCGTCCGCCAGCTGGACCGCCCGCAGGAAATGCGCCTCGGCGCCGTGGAGGTCACCTGAGGCCTGCGCGAGCAGCCCCCGGCTCCGCTCGATCGAGATGCGGTACACGCTCGGCCCCCCGCCCAGCCGTGACGCCATGGCGTCGGCCTGGTTGAGGTAGTCGCCCGCCTCCCGGGCACGGCCCGCCAGCGCCAGGGTCCGGCCGATACCGGCCAGCGACGCCAGCACGCCCGGGTGGTCCCGGTTCCCGTGTCGGCGGATCTTCTCCTCGAGCGACACCTGCTGATACGCCGCCGACTCGTCGTAGCGACCGAGATCCTCCAGCACGCTGCCGAGGCTCTCCGATATGCCGGCGGTCGTCTGGTGGTCGGGTCCGAGGGTGCGCTCGGCCAGCGTCAGCGTCTCCCTGAGCTCCGCTTCCGCGACACCCCACCGCCCCAGCGCGGCCACGTTGAGCGCGTACTCCCGCCGGGCACCGATGACCTCCGGATGCTCGGGCCCGTACAGCCTCGTGCTCATCGCCACGGCCGTCTCGAGGATCGGGTCGGCCTCGTCATGCTGCTCCCGGAGGCGGCGCACCATCCCCACGGTGCGGAGCGCGGCGACCGCGTCGGGCGTCGGGCGGGCGGCCGGGTCGACCTCGGCGAGGATCCGGTTGAAGACCGAATCGGCCTGGTCGAGCAGTCCCTCGTCGTGCAGCGACGAGGCGAGACCGAACATCAGGTCCGCCACCGCGTCCGGGCTCGGGTCGAGCGCGCGCTGCTCGTCGAGCGCGTCCTGGAAGAGCGACACGGCCCGGGCGTGGTCTCCGGCCTCGCGGACCTCCCACCCGAGGGTGCGCATCGCCTCGACGAGGAGGGCGTCGGGGCGCCGCACCCGCTGGCCCCGGATGTCGATGGCGCGACTGAGCAGGTCGATCGCACGCCCCTGGGCGCTCGCGTTGGAGGAGATGACGCCGAGCTGGATCAGACTCTCGGACGCCTCGAGGCTCAGAGGGCCGAAGACCTGCTCGCGAAGCCCCAGCGCCTGCTCGGCCAGGGGGGCGGCCCGCTGATACAGCCCGAGGTTGTTGTAGACGCGCGCCACCTCCGAGAGCAGGTCGGCCTGCACGCCGGGCTGGTCCCCGAACTCGGCCCGGATCCGCTCCGCTCCCCGGTCGAGGAGGTCCCGCGCGGTGATGGTGTCGCCGAGGGATTCGCTCGGGTCGGAGAGGCGGAAGAGGTCGCTCATGAGCTGGGCCACCAGCTGCGCCTTCTCGGCCTCGTCGGCCGCCTGCGCGGCCGCGGCCGTGGCGCGGGAGGCCTGCCACAGCGCGGCGCCGGAGCCGGCGAAGAGCGCGAGCGCCACGATCCCCGCGGCGGTCACCGCGCCCCGGTAGCGGCGCGCGAACTTGCCCAGCCGGTACCCCGGCGTCGGGGGCACGCACGACACCGGCTGGTGCTCGAGGTGGCGGCGGATGTCGGCCGCCAGCCGCTCCGCGTTGCGATAGCGCTCCTCCGGATCCTTCGCGAGCGCCTTCATCACGATCGCGTCGAGGTCGCCTCGCAGGGCACGCTCGAGCCGCCCCGGGGTGGACCGTCGGGCGAGCGCCACGGAGTCGGGCGTGACCTCGACCCGTCGACCCTCGATCGTCCGGAGCCGCGTCCGGGACACGGCGCTGCTCGGCAGGCCCGGGACGTGGTGCCCGACCGTCCGGGCGATCTCCTCCTGGAGGTTCGAGCCGAAGGTGTAGGGCCTGTGGCCGGTCAGCATCTCGTAGAGCAGGACGCCGAGCGAGTAGACGTCCGACGCCGTGCCGGGGGGCTCCCGCCGGACCTGCTCGGGGCTGGCGTACGCCGGGGTGAACCAGAGCCCCGTGGTGCCGGAACCCGCGGACTCCGGGTCGATGAGCCGGGCCACGCCGAAGTCGAGGAGCTTCACCACCCGGTCGGGGGTGACGTAGATGTTGCTCGGCTTGAGGTCGCAGTGGATGACCAGGCGCTCGTGCGCGTACTGCACGGGAACGAGGACGTCCAGGAAGAGCCGCAGCCGCTGCTCGACGTCCAGGCGGAGGTCGTCGCAGTACCGGAGGACGTCCTTCCCCTCGACGAACTCCATGGCGTAGAAGGGATGGCCTTCGGCGGTGACGCCGCCGTCGATGAGGCGGGCGATGCCGTGGTGCTCGAGCCGGGCCAGGATCCGGCGCTCTTCGTTCGAGCGCCGCTGGATGAGGGGGTCCGAGACCTTCCGGGCGACGACCTTGAGCGCCACCCGCTGGACGAAGCCTTCGCCTTCCCGCTCGGCCAGGTAGACGGCCGCCATTCCGCCCTGCCCGAGCGAGTCGAGCACGGTGTACTGCCCGATCCGCTTTCCGATCAGCGCCCGGGCGGCCTCCTCGCTCCGGTGACGCCAGCGGTCGTGGTCGGAATCACCGTCCTCCCCGGTCTCGGCCGAGAGGGTGATGCCGGCCCGGTCGGCCAGATCGCCGAAGTACGCCTCGGAGGCGCTCGCCGCGGCCGCCAGCGACTCGACCTCGGCCCGGATCTCGGGATCGTCGCACTCGGCGTCGAGGTAGGCCGCGTGCTCGGCCTCGGGCCGCTCGAGAAGCTCCCCGAGCAGATGCTGGATCCGCTCCCAGCGGGCGGCGTCCGGAGAGCCCTCAGCCCGATCCGTCATCGGGAGCCTCTTCCTGCATCTCTCGGTACAGCCACGCCCGGGCGGCCGCCCAGTCGCGCTTGACGGTGGCCGGAGAGATGTCGAGCGCCTCCGCGGTCTCGGGGATGTTCAGGCCCGCGAAGAAGAGGCACTCCACGACCTGGGCCTGACGCGGGCTCATCTCTTCGAGCTTCTCGAGCGCCGCGTTGAGCGTCAGCAGCTCGTCCATGGCGCCGTCGGTGACCGCGTCGTCGTCGTACAGCGTCACCTCCGATGCCCCGCCCCCCCGCTTCTTCGCCGACTGGCGCTCGGCGTAGTTGATGAGGACCTGCCGCATGGCGCGAGCGGTCGTGGCGAAGAAGTGGCCGCGGTTCTCGAACGCGCCCTTGCCGCCGGCCACCTTGAGGTACGCCTCGTGGATGAGCACGGTCGTGTTCATCGTGTGCGCGCCCTGCCAGCCTCGGCGGCGCGCCCGGGCGATCTCCTTGAGGCGCGGGTAGACGACCTCGAAGACCTCGTCCATCGCCTCGGGTCGACCGTCGCGGGCGGCGTCCAGGAGCCGGGTGATGTCGTTGGCGTCCAGGGGATCGTCCTCGGGGACGGGTGAGCCGTGCGTGGAAGATCCCCGGTATTCAGGGTGAGCGCCAGTGGCATCGATGGCGCCGACACCCCATCCCGCGGCATGAACCAGGCCTACCTGAGGCGAACCGCCCCGACGCTCGACCGGGGCCGGCTGCGCGCAGCCATCGAGGACGCCTTCACCAACCTCGCGCTCCACCCGGAGCGTCGCTTCCACTTCGTCAGCGGGGCACCGCTCGCGCGTCGGCTCGGGTACACCCAGGCCATGCTCGACGGAGTCCCGAGAGAAGCGCTCGCTTCCTTCAGCGGCGTCGGAAACCCGTTTCGCATGGACGGCATCGAGCGGGGCCTCCAGGTACTGGACGTCGGGTGCGGCTCGGGCGTCGACAGCCTCATCGCGGCTCGGATGGTCGGGCCGCGCGGGCGGGTGATCGGCGTGGACATGACGGCCGCCATGGTCGAGCGGGCCCAGGACAGCGTCCTCCGCGCGGGCGTCGCCAACGTCTCCATCGAGTAGGGACACGCCGAGTGCCTCCCGCTCCCCGACGCGTCCGTCGACGTCGTCATCAGCAACGGGGTCGTCGTGCTCACCCCGGACAAGCGGGACACCTTCCGCGAGATCGCGAGGGTGCTGCGGCCGGGCGGGCTCCTGCGCATCGCCGACGTCGTGGTCCAGTGGCGGATTCCGCCCTACGTTGCCGAGGCGACGCACCTCTGGACCGAGTGCATCGGCGGCGCGACATGGCTCGAGGACTACGCTCCGCTGCTTCGTGGCGCGGGCTTCGTGGAGCCGCGCGTGGCGGAGATCTTCGACGTGTTCGCCGGCACCGAGGTCGAGCGGAACTCGTCGATGTTCCGTGCCCGCGGCGCGAACGTGGCGGCCCGACTCCCCGGCTGAGGGTGGAGGGATCGCGAACGAAGTTCGCGGGCAGGGTGTCTCTCGCTTCGGACAACCTCAGTCGAACCCGTCAGCTCGGAGACCGACCATGCGCAGGCTCCTGCCCGCCGCCGCCCTCATCCTCGTCGCGCTGGGCGCCGGCCCCGCCGTCGCCCAGGACGGGATGAAGGACATGAACACCTTCCCCCGCCCGATCGAGATGCCGGACAACGTCTGGATCGAGGAGCTGACGATGCTCGAGGTCCGGGACCTCCTCGCCGACGGTTGGACCACGGCGCTGGTCCTCACCGGAGGCATCGAGGAGAACGGACCGTACCTCACGACCGGCAAGCACAACCACGTGCTGAAGGTGATGGGTGACGCGATCGCCCGCCGCTTCGGGCGCACGCTCGTGGCGCCGATCATCACGATCGAGCCGGGCAACCCGGAGCGGGCTTCCTCGCCCGGCGGGATCCGGTACTCGCAGGAGACCTTCCGGGCCGTGCTGCGCGACTACGCCACCAGCCTGAAGGCGCAGGGCTTCACCAACATCTTCTTCCTGGGCGACAGCGGCGGAAACTCGCGTGGCATGGCCGCCGTGGCCGAGGAGCTGCAGGCGGCGTGGGCCGGCCAGGGCGTGGTGATCGCCCACATCCCCGAGTACTACAACTACGACGACGTGCTCGTCTTCCAGCGTGACGTCCTGGGCATCGACGAGGACCCGCGGCTCGAGGGGCTGCACGACGACTACTACATCTCGTCGATCATCATGCACGACGACCCCGCCTTCGTCCGGCTCGACGAGCGGATCGACGCAGGCCTGGCCACGATCAACGGCATCAGCCTGCTCCCCGTGGAGAAGACGATGTGGCACGGCCGCCAGATCGTCGACTTCCGCGCGGAGGCCACCGTCGAAGCGATGCAGCGTGCGATTCGCGAGCAGAGGGGGCGCTGAGGCGTCCGAAGGGGCGCTGAAACGTCCGCAGGGGCGCCGACGACCCGCGGCGACCGTCAGAAGGCGAAGAGCTTGGTCGCCTTGAGAGACAGTCGCCGGTCGAGCAGCTCGGCGGGGGCCGTGCTCGGCTCCGGGTCCAGCGCCCGGCGCTCCGAGTAGACCAGGAAGAGGTCGCTCAGCGGCGAGTGGATGAAATTCAGTCGGAGGTTGGTGACGAGCTCGCCCGTCGCGTCGTTGTACTGGATCCAGGCGCCGGCGAAGAGCCGGGTCGACGACGCCCAGTCGATCCGGGCCGAGAAGACGTCGACGGTGAAGGGGTCACCGGTCAGGTCGATGACGTTGTGGTCGGCTCCGAGGTCGAAGCCGATATGCGCGCTGGGACGCCAGACCAGGCTGGCGCCGAAGGAGCGGCGATCTCCCTGGAAATACCCGCCCCCGCCCACCCGCACCTCCCCGGAGAGGGCGCGCGCGGCGTTCGACTGATAGCTCAGCGAGCCCTCACGGAAGCCGTAGCGCCCCGCGGGCACCACACCACCGGAGAGGGTGAAATCGTCCTCGAGCCGCTCGTAGCGGTCCGTGCCCTCCGCCGTGAGCATGCCGCCGTCGAGGAAGGCCACCGCCACGCCCCCGACGAGGTTGCGCGTCTGCGCGATGCCGCCGAGGTCGATGTAGTGCTCGACGTCGACGTACGGGTTGACCTCGTTGATGCCGGCGACCCCCGGCTGCGGGTGGACCCCCACCGTGCCGAACCAGTGCTCGACGCCCTGTCGGCGGACGAAGCCGATGTCGGGCTCGAACCGGTCCCCGATGCGACGCCAGAGGACGGAAGTGTTCAGGACGTCGCCACGCCACGCCGCCGACAGGCGCATGGCCCGGCGGTCTCCGACCGGTGTCTCGTCTCCCGGATCGGGCGGGAGCGGCCCTTCCTCGGAGTCGTCCACCTCGGCGTAATAGGAGTGGACCACCAGGTTGCCGAGCAGACGGGCGTTGGCGTCGAAGCCCCACGCGCGGTTGTGCGCGCCCGGCCCCGTCGTCGTCTGCCGGTTGGTGAAGATCGCCCCCACGTCCACCGCGTCGGAGAAGTTCCTGCGCGCGCGTGCGACCGTGAAGTTCTCTGCCGCGAGCACGTCGGTCTCCTCGGTCTGCATGTTGAGCGCGCCGACCTCGAAGCCGGCCGCACGACCGGTGACCCTTGCGCCGGCCACGATCGGGACCGGCCGGCCGGCCTCGAGCCCGATGCGTCGTGAGTTGAAGAGCGTGAAGTCCCGGGGAGCGGCGCCCAGCCTGTAATTCCGCTCCTGCACGTCACCGAACTGGTACGTCCCGGAGTTCTCGATGAAGAACTCGCGCTTCTCCGGGAAGAAGAGGGGGAAGCGATCGAGATTCACCTGCTCCTGGTCGGCCTCGACCTGGGAGAAGTCGGTGCGCCAGGTCAGATCCGCGGTCATGCGCGGCGTGATGCCCCATTTCACGTCGAGCCCGCCGTCCCCGGCGCCGCCCCGCTCGGAGGGGTCCGGGAGCGACCCCGCCACGTGCTCGGCCAGGACGTACGGCTTCACCGTGATGTTGCGGCCGCCGCTCAGGCGGGGGAGCCCGACGAGCGTGCCCGCCTCGTCCATCCGGTGCACGCGGTTGCGACGCGCCAGCGGCGCCCAGACGGAGTCCTCGTTGTAGCGCCGGATGCGCCGCATGAAGTTGAGCCCCCAGACCTGCTCGGGACGCGACGGGTCGAAGCGGAGCGTGCGGAACGGAATCGCGAGCTCGACGCTCCATCCCTCCTCGTGGATGGTGGCTTCCAC
>CALJLC010000141.1 GCA_937982605.1 uncultured Gemmatimonadales bacterium
AGCACTCCGAGTCTGGCCGATCCCCTTGATCCGGTCGTGTAGCAAGGACATCGAGCCTTGGGATCCCACGCGCGATACACGAGTCCGGACGGCGCGCTCCCCCCCTCCCAAGTCGATCCCGCCCCGCCACGCTTTGCACGGTTCTGCGTGGTTGCCGCGTCTCTGTCTATGACGACGCACACCATTCCATCCGAATAGGGCGTGCGATCGGCTATCTACTCGGAGGCATCATGCCTATCGGAACACGTACCCGCTCAAGGCTCCTCTTGCTCGGAGTCACGCTTGCCCTAGGCTTGGTGATCGGTCTGAGGGCCGTACCAGCATCCGCTGGGGATACGGATGCAGCTGTCGACTCGCGTATCTCTCTGAACGTCTACGCGAATGTTCCACACGATGCGATGGATCAATCGTGCGTAGCTTACGCGAACGTGTACAACGGAACACCTCCCTACACCTATCAATGGAGCGGTACTTGGTTTTCCGGTACGGGTCAGACTTCCGAGGCGTACATTTCCGGGGCTGGGACGGTAACTCTCGAGGTCTGGGACTCGAACTTGGCCTACGGAACGGACAGTTGGACCTTCACCGGCTCCGAAGAGGGAAGCGACTTCTGTGACGCGTAGGCCTATGCAAGCGTGATGGCTGCGGCAGGCTTGAGCCCTGGCAGTAGGGACGAGCCTGCCGCATTGCTCTCGTGGAGCAGAGCGTGTGAGCGTGAGTCAGCACTCCCCTTTTCCAAGCACCGTCCCCACACATCGTCCGGGGCCAGACGGCACGCTCGAGCGCCTCGGTCGTGAGGCGCTCGACGAGGTCGACCTCGACAAGGTAGGTCGGGCCATCGAGATCATCAGCCGCTCGATGGACTCCTCCAACAACGAGCGGCTGCGTGCGTCGCCAAGCCATCGCCCGCACCATACTACTGGCAGGGCGATCCCGAGGCGGGGGTGCAGGGTACACGGGAGAAGCTGGAGTGCGGCCGTGAGCGCAGCGCGAAGATCAACCGGCGAGGGCTCCAGATGGCCGCTTACCCAACGGGGCACGGTGTTGCTCCCAAGGAACTCTAAATCTGTCCGGTTTGGCATAGAGCGGGACAGGAAGTCGTTGATGACTGCCCGATGACATCGAGTCGAGTTCTCCCGGTCGGCACGCTATGCCTGATCGCTGCTGCTTGTGGAGAAGACCGCCCCACACCTGTGGCGCCCCCAGTAGTCACCCCCGACACCCCAGTTGTGGTCACCACGGTCGATATAGTCCCGTCAGAACGGACGATCGGCCTGCTGGGTCTTCGCTTGCCGCTCCACGCAGTGGCACGGGCGAGTGACGGCACCCCCTTGTACGGGACGGCGTCCGACCGGCCACGATTCTCCTGGTCCTCTTCGGCACCAGATGTCGCGACAGTGGATGATCGAGGATGGGTGACCGGTGTGGACGAGGGCACGACCACGATCACCTCGACCAGCCAGGGAGTCACGGGCACCCTGGCCCTCACCGTTCGCGACAATGCGAGTCTCGCCTGGGCTCTCCCACTCTCCACAGAGAGCGTCAACGCCGGGATTGCGATCGGAGCTGACGGCACGATCTACATTGCCTCCATGCGCCGCTTGTATGCGCTCTCGTCGGGGGGAGGAATCCTCTGGACGCGGGACACACAGGGAAGTGTGATGTCGACGCCTGCGATCGGCGACGACGGCACGGTCTATTTCGGGACTACGCAGAGCGGTGGACTGACCGCATTGTGGGCCAATGGTAGTACTCGTTGGGAATTACCAGAGGTGGGCGGTACCGTTGCCTCCCCAGCCATCGGAGAGGACGGGACCATCTACGTCGCGACCCTTGACGGGCACCTCTTCGCGGTCAGTCCGCAAGGCGGCATTCAGTGGAGCTACGAGAACGCAGGCGGCTTCAACTTCTCGTCGCCGGCGATCGCGAGCGATGGAACCATTTACGTGGGTGGTGAACAGGACAATCGCCTGCACGCCATCAACCCCGACGGGTCTCCGCAATGGACGTTCGAGACGGGCGGCTGGGTTCGTTCGTCGCCAGCGATCGGGACCGACGGAACCGTCTACTTCGGTTCGACCGACAGCCTGTTCTACGCAGTCAACCCGGATGGGACCGAGCGCTGGAGCGTGCCTGTCAACAAGCCGGTCCAGTCGTCACCAGCGATCGCACCGAACGGCACGGTATACGTGGGGGCTGCCGGGCTCTTTGCGATCGATCCGGGGGGCTCGATTCTCTGGAACTACTTGCCTTCCATCGCAGTGACCGTGACGCCCGCCCTCGGCGCGGGGGGCACCATCTACGTCGCCAGTGGCGGAACGTACCTGACCAGCGCAGTCTACGCGCTGGAGCCTGGAGGGAGTCCGGTGTGGGAGTATCCGACCGGAGAGTACTTCTATGGTTCGCCGGCCATCGGCCTGGACGGAACCGTACTGGCCGTTTCAGGGCAACGTGATGGCACGGTATACGCGATAACCGAGACCATGCCGAGCAATGGCGGCTTCGAGGGTGCGCCGTGGCCCAAGGTGCGCGGCGATCGGAAGAACACGGGGCGCGCTGGCGGGTGAGAGAGCTGCGATCCCTCGTGATCGTTCTGGCGTTGCTACCTTGTGCGACCCACACCCTGGCCGCTCAGACGGCGTCTATCCGGGGCACGACAACCGACTCGCAGTCCCAGGTCGCAGTCGCTGGTGTCGCGCTTGTACTCGAAGGTACGGGGCGCTCGGGGCTCTCCCGAGATGACGGAGCGTTCTCGTTCACGGCCGTGCCGGCGGGTGACTACGTTCTGCGCGCGGAACGTCTTGGATACCGCCCGCTCCGACGATCGGTCACCGTGTCTGCTGGGCGCACGCTTGTCGTCGACCTGGAATTGCTCCCAGCCCCGCTCACCCTCGACGAGCTGGTCGTAACGGGAGCGGCCGGCCGACAAAGAGTCCGGGAGGTCAGCAATTCCCTCGCTCGACTCGAGATCGACGACGTCACCGACCGCCCGGTCAGCGTGTCGGACTTCCTGCAGGGTGTCGCGGTAGGTGTCGCGGTCACCGGCGGCAGTGGTGAGGCCGGCCAAGGCAAGCAGATCCGGCTCCGTGGCAACAGCAGCATGCTCCTCTCCAATCAGCCGCTCGTGTACATCGACGGCGTTCGCATGATGGAGGGCGCGTTTCCCGCCGAGGTCTTCGAGAGCGGCGGGGCGACTCGTCCCTCCGGCTCGAATGTCACGACGAGCCCGTTGGACCTGGTCGGCGTGGGGGACATCGCACGTATCGAGGTCTTCAAGGGTCCGGCGGCCACGACCCTGTTCGGTACGGGTGCATCGAGTGGCGTCATCCAGATCGTGACCAAACGGGGTCAGCCCGGGCCAACACGCTGGACCGCCGATATCTCGCAGGGTACCGGCTGGGTACGCCCGGTCGGAATGAACGGAGTGAACTACCTCCACGTTGAGCACTTCCTTCGGGACGCGTGGTGGGGCGGCGGCTACGAGGGGGGCGAAGCGTCTCGAGACTGCGTGATTGACGACCCGCACTGGGAGGGCGTGAACAAGTCTGCAGAGGGTCAGTGCAGTTGGCCTGGAGCCCAGTGGTACCAGACATACCGTATGGCCGTCGAGGGCGGCTCTCAGCGCGTGGACTACTTCGCCTCTGCTGAATACCAGAACGACACCTACGCACTGCCTCTGGACCACCTGGAGCGGGTTGCTCTCAGGACCAACCTGGGGGCTTCGCTCTCTCCACGAGTAGAGACGCGCCTTCAGCTCGCGTATTCCCATTTCACGACGTCCAACACCGCGTCGGGAAGCCAGGCAGAAGGGATCCTGCTGAGCACGATACGTCAGGATCGAAACTACCTGAGTTCAGGAGATCCGCGGGACATCGTCACGCTTCTCGGCAATCGGAGTGATCAGCGGATCGATCGATTCACCGGTGGGCTGAGCACGACGTTCAGCCAGAACACGCGGATGTCTCATCGCCTGACGCTGGGGTACGACTTCGCCCGACAGGACCTTCAGTCGCTTCACCGTCGAGGCGCCGTGTTCTTCCCTCCGGACGACGCAGCCACGACCCGCCGTTGGGATCGGCTCCTGCGCACGGTCGACTACCTCGGCAGCTACGAGCTCGACCCTGGCCATGAGCTTCGTTCGACGCTCTCCTTCGGTGCTCAGGCGGTCGCAGATGACGTCGGATGGGTCGTACGAACCGGTGTCGGGTTTGGGGACCAAGGCCCAACCACCCCAACCGAGGCCGGCGATTACGAGTCCTTCGAGACTACCGGTAGCACGACCACGACAGGTGTCTTCGCACAGAACGTACTCGCGCTCTCCGATCGGTACTTTCTGACCACCGGTCTTCGCATCGATCGATTCTCCACATCGGACCACACTTCGGTTCAACTCGGTCCCAGGCTCGGGCTGGCCTGGGTTGTGAGCGACGAGGCCTTCTGGCCCGGTTCGTTCGGTGCGTTCAAAACGCGAGCGGCCTACGGACGTTCGAGCAGTGCACCGAACTCATTTGTGCAGGCGGTCGAGTACATCGGAGGTGAAGCACCTGCGGACGCCGCGTCAGGAGGCACGCTGGAGCCCGAGTTGACCTCGGAATGGGAGGTCGGATTCGATTGGACTCTGCTTGGCGGACGCCTGGCCCTCGCGGGCACCGGCTACCATCAAACAACGACGAACGCCCTGGTACCCGTGCGTGAGGACGGCCCACTCCCCCAGCGGCAGGAACTCCAGAACATCGGGAAGCTTCAGAACCAGGGCATCGAGCTGCAGGTGGACGCCGCCATCCTGCGCGAACCCGACTGGACGCTGGATCTCGGGCTGGGGATCAGCACGAACAAGTCGAAGGTGCTGGATCTCGGCGGAGTCGGTCCGTTTCGAGAGCTCGCGGCTCAAGTCATTCTGGGACACCCGGTCCCTGTGTCGGCTGGACGCCGAGTCGCCGACCCCGACGCCGTCAACGGACCGTGGTCCTCGGATCGATACCTGAGTGACGAGGACGGGAATCTGTCGTTGCCCATCGGTCCCCAGCTCCCGACGAACTTCCTGAACGCGTCCATCTCGGTAGGACTGCCCGGGGGGATCGCCGTCGCCGCACGGGGTGAGTACCGAGGCGGCAATGTCAGGTACGTCAACCCCGTGCCGATCGGGAGGGGAGCCGTGTCTCCGGCCTGCCTCCCCTACTATGTCGATCCGGCAACGTCGCTCAGCTTGCGTGCGGATACGCCCGACCTCTGGCAAGAACGATGCGACCAGTCGGGAGGTCTCGACTACTGGTTCGACGCTGACTACTTCAAGCTGCGCAGCGTCACGGCGAGTCTGCCGATCGACTTCGCTTTCCCGCGGCAGGTGGACAACGCCACCCTCACGGTCACCCTCGCCAACGCCTTCACATGGTACCGAGAGGTGCCGTGGTGGGATCTCGAGATTCCAGGCAACGGCGGGGCGAACGACGACGGTCTTGGCTCTTCGGAACGAGTGCCCGCTCCCACCACCATCGTGTTCGGCATGAGGGTGAGATTCTGAGGGGTCTTCACGCGGCGTCCTAGCGGGCGGGGGACCTCCTCCCTTGCCGCGAAAGCAGTCCGCGGATCATCTGACGCTCCTCGGCCGGGTCGGAGGGCGGGCATCGTCCCTCTCCGAGCGAGGGTTCGGGCGCGGAGCGCCCGCAGCGCAGCGGCCGAGCACGGAGGGGGGCGATGTCCGCCCCCCACCATGCAAGGAAGAGCGTCAGCCCTCCGCCGACTGCTGCAGCTTGTCGAATTCCGAGATCAGCTCCGCCTCGGGGATCTTCTCCGCCTCGTCGTCGCTGACCTCCTCGACCTCCGCGTCCTGGACCGACGCGGCGCCGTCGGCGTCGTCGTCCCCGGACTCCAGCTGCCGCGGGGCCTTGGCCTCCGGGGGCGCGATGAGGCCCATTTCGGCCTTGAGCGCCAGGAGCTGGTCTTCGACGTCGGCGCCGCCGGGGCCCGCCTCGAGACGGAGGAACTCCGACTCGAGCGTGTCGCCGCCCAGCGCCTCGGTCACCTCGGCATGGGCGAGGCTCTGACGCTCCTCCTCCTCGATCTTGTCGGCCATCCGGTTGAAGGCCTCGAAGGCGGAGGTGTCGGAGAGGCCGGACATGGTCTCGTGGATCCGACGCTGCGCCTGCGCCCGCTTCTGCTTGGCGATGAGCAGGTTCCGCTTGCGCTTGGCCTCCTCGATCTTGTCGTTGAGCTGACGGAGCGAGCCCTTGAGCTTCTCGGTCTCGGCCGCCTGCGCCTCCCACGTCTGCTGGAGCACCTGCGCCCGCTCGGCGTGCTCCTGCTGCCGGATGAGGGCCTGCTTCGCCAGATCGTCCCGGCCTTCCTTGACCGCGAGCATCGCGCGGTGCTGCCAGTCGCGCTGCTGCTTGACCTCCTGGTCGAGCTGCGACTTCAGCTTGCGCTCGTCCGCGATGGCGGCCGCGACCTCGCGCTTCGCCTTCGCGAGCTGGTCGCGCATGTCGAGGATGATCTGATTCAGCATCTTCTCCGGGTTTTCGGCTTTGCTGATCAGATCGTTGATGTTCGACTTGATGACGGTCGAAAGCTTCGAGAAGATGCCCATGCTCAGCCCTCCGACTCCCCGACCGCGGCCCCGGCGCCTGCCAGGTCACGGATCTGTTCCATGTGAGTAGCGGCGGCGAGGGTGATCGACTCCATCGAGGCCTGGAGCTCGTGGAAGTCCAGCGTCTCGAGCTCCAGCGTGTCGCTGATGATCAGGTCCCCGTCCTCGATGCCGTACGCTCCGTGAACGACCTCGTTCGCGTTGAGCTCGAGCAGCGTCCGGTAGAGCTCGAGCGACCGCTCGTTCTCGTCCGGCATGTCCATGACCTTCATGCGGATCAGGAGCAGGTTCTCCGCGTGGTGAACGACGACGGGAGGCCCGTCCTCTCCCCCGGTGAGAAACATCCCCGGGTCGACCTCTTCGTATTCGAGGCCCATCCGGATCAGGAAGCTCTCGAGATCCTCTCGGCTTACCATGACGGTCTCCGTATGTGAGGCTGCGAAGCAGCGAATTCCCGTTGTGTCCGAGACCCTACGGCCGCTCCGGAACAGCGGTTTCCCGCGGTCGTGTAAGGTAAACGCTCGGTCGCGATGCGCTACGACGCGAGCAGCGGGGCCAGGTGCACCCCCGTATGAGACGCGCCATCGGCCGCAACGGTTTCCGGCGTGCCCTCCACGACGATACGTCCGCCGCCCGCTCCACCTTCGGGTCCGAGGTCGATGATCCAGTCCGCGGTCTTGACCACCTGGAGGTTGTGCTCGATCACGACGACCGTGTTTCCGCGGTCCACGAGGCGGTGCAGAACGTCGAGGAGCACCCGCACGTCCTCGAAGTGGAGACCGGTCGTGGGCTCGTCGAGGATGTAGAGGGTGTTCCCGGTGGCGCGCTTGGAGAGCTCGGTGGCGAGCTTGACCCGCTGGGCCTCGCCGCCGGAGAGCGTGGTGGCGGACTGCCCGAGGTGGATGTAGCCCAGACCCACGTCGTGGAGCGTCTGCAGCTTCGCCTTGATGCGCGGCACCGCGTCGAAGAACTCGAGCGCGTCCTCGACCGTCAGGTCGAGGACGTCGGCGATGTTCTTGCCCTTGTAGTAGACGTCGAGCGTCTCGCGGTTGTAGCGACGCCCGCGGCAGACGTCGCACGGGACGTAGACGTCGGGCAGGAAGTGCATCTCGATCTTCACGAGGCCGTCGCCGGCGCACGACTCGCAGCGACCTCCCTTGACGTTGAACGAGAAGCGGCCGGGTCCGTATCCCCGCATCTGGGACTCCGGCAGGTTCGCGAAGAGGTCCCGGATTGGGGTGAAGAGGCCGGTGTAGGTGGCAGGATTCGACCGCGGCGTCCGCCCGATCGGAGACTGGTCCACGTCGATGACCTTGTCGATCAGGTCGAGGCCGTCGATACCCGCGTGGGGCGCCGGAACGACTTTGCTCCGGTAGAAGTGGCGCGCGAGCGCGTGATACAGCGTCTCGTTGACGAGGGTGGACTTGCCGGAGCCGCTCACGCCGGTGACGCACAAGAAGGTGCCGAGCGGGAAGCGGACGTCGACGTCCTGGAGGTTGTGCCCGCGCGCGCCTCGCACGACCAGCGCGCGCTCGGGATCGACGGGACGGCGCTCGGTCGGCGTGTCGATGCGACGCTCCCCGCGCAGATAGGCGCCGGTGAGGGAGCGCTCCGCGGCGACCACCTCGTCGAACGATCCGCTCGCCACCACCTCGCCGCCGTGGCGGCCCGCGCCCGGGCCGAGGTCGACGATGTGGTCCGCCACGCGGATCGTGTCCTCGTCGTGCTCCACGACGACGACCGTGTTGCCGAGGTCCCGGAGGTGCTCGAGCGTCCCGAGCAGGCGGGCGTTGTCCCGCTGATGGAGCCCGATGGACGGCTCGTCGAGGATGTAGAGCACCCCCACGAGCCGGGAGCCGATCTGCGTGGCCAGGCGGATGCGCTGCGCCTCGCCACCGGACAGCGTCCCGGCCGAGCGGCCGAGCGTCAGGTAGTCGAGCCCCACGTCCCGGAGGAAGCGCAGGCGCTCGCCGACCTCCTTGAGGATCGGCCCCGCGATCTTGTGCGGGAGCGGTGGGCCGTCGACGCCCTTCTTCCTCGACTTCGACGTGGACTTCTTCGACCGGCCCCCGGACCCGTTTCCGGCGGACCCGTCGTCGAGGGGGAGTCCCTCGAAGAAGTCGGTCGCTTCCGCGATCGAGAGATCGACGATCTGACCGAGCGCGCGGCCGCCGACCGTGACGGCCCGGGACGCCGTCCTGAGCCGGCTCCCCGCGCACGCGGTGCACGGCAGCGTCGACATGTACTCCTCGAGCTGGGTGCGGACGGCCTCGGACTGGGTCTCCCGGTAGCGGCGCTCGACGTTGGCGAGCACGCCCTCCCACTGATCCTCGTAGTAGCCGTCGAACTTCCCCGAGCCGGACTTGTATGGGAAGCGGATCTTCATTCCGCCGGAGCCGTGGATGATGGCGTGCCGCGCCTCCTCGTCGAGCTCACCCCACGGGGTGTTCGGGTCGAACTCGTACGCCTCCGCGAGCCCGGCGATGACCGAGCGCCGCAGATGCCCCGAGGGGTCGCCCCACGGCAGGATCACCCCCTCCAGGATCGTGAGGCTCGGGTCCGCGGTGAGGAGCTCCGGGTTCACCTCGCGGCGCGTGCCGAGACCGTCGCACTCCTCGCAGGCGCCGTACGGGGAGTTGAAGGAGAACTGGCGCGGCTCCAGCTCCGGCAGGCTCGTGCCGCAGTTGTCGCACGCGTAGTGCTCGCTGAAGACGTGCGAGACCGCGTCGCCGCTCTTCGGGTGCTCGAGGACCTCCAGAATGCCGTCGCCCACGCGCAGCGCGGTCTCGACCGAGTCGGCGATGCGATCCCGATCCCGCTCGCGTACGACCAGCCGATCCACGACCACTCCGATGTCGTGGTTCTCGTAGCGGTTGAGCGACGGCGGCTCGCTCAGGTCGTACGTCTCCCCGTCGACGCGGACCCGGACGAAGCCGTCTTTGCGCGCCTTCTCGAACAGCTCGCGGAACTCGCCCTTCCTGCCGCGGACGAGTGGAGCAAGAACCTCCACCCGGGTCCCCTCGCCGATGGCCAGGAGCTGGTCCACGATCTGGCTCGCGGACTGACGGATGACCGGCTCTCCGCAGTTCGGGCAATGCGGCGTCCCGACCCGGGCCCAGAGCAGCCGCAGGTAGTCGTAGATCTCCGTGACCGTGCCGACGGTCGAGCGGGGATTGCGGCTGACGGTCTTCTGCTCGATCGAGATCGCGGGAGAGAGCCCCTCGATCGCGTCGACGTCGGGCTTCTCCATGAGGCCCAGGAACTGCCGGGCGTACGCCGAGAGTGACTCGACGTACCTGCGCTGGCCCTCCGCGTAGATCGTGTCGAAGGCGAGCGACGACTTGCCGGACCCGGAGAGCCCCGTGATCACGACGAGGCGCTCGCGCGGCAGCTCGACGTCGAGGTTCTTGAGGTTGTGCTCGCGCGCTCCGCGGATGACGAGCCACTCCTCGGCCGACCCGTTCCTCGACGGTACGGGGGCGCCGGTGCGTGCTTCGGGGGAGGTGGCTTTCGGCATAGCCCTGAAACCTAACCGGGGCGGCGCGTCGGGCTCAATCCGGGAGGTCCGGCGGGTGATGGGTCACTCCGACCATCTCCCGTCAGGCGGACTGCCCCGGCCGCTCCGCCGTCCGGACGGCGGGCGGACGGCCGGCGCGACCCCCCCGTCGGAGGGGCGAAGCGGGGTCCGCCCCGTCACCCGCACGGCAGGTCCGCGCGCGCCCCGGCCGGCCGCTCCCGACTTCGCGCCGGGAGCAGCGGCGCGGCGGTCAGAGCTGGACGCGGTCGAGCGCGGCGATCCGCTCCTCCGTGGGAGGATGGGTGCTGAAGAGGCGCGCGAACGGGACACCCACACCGCTGGCGAAGGGATTGATGATCGCCATGTGGGCGCCCGCCGGGTTCACCTGCATCGGAACCCTCCGGGCGGCGGCCTCGATCCGGCGCAGCGCGCTCTGGAGGCCCTGGCGGTCGCCGACGATCCGGGCCGCCGTGGCGTCGGCCTGGAACTCGTTCTGACGGCTGATGGCGAACTGGACGATCGTCGCTGCGATCGGCGCCACGATCGCCATGAGCAGCAGGACGAACGGATTGCCGCGGTCGTCGTCCCGCCCGGTCCCCAGGATGAAGCCCCAGCGGGCCACGCTCGCGATCAGCCCGATCGCGCCCGCCATGCCCGCGGCGAGCGTGCCGACGAGCATGTGCCGGTGCTTGATGTGCGCCAGCTCGTGCGCGATCACCCCCTCCAGCTCACGGGTGTCCAGCACGTTCATGAGCCCGACGGTCACGCACACCACCGCGTTGTCGGGGTTGCGTCCCGTGGCGAAGGCGTTCGGCTGCTGCTGCGGGGCGACGGCCACGGTGGGCATGGGAAGCCCGGCGTTCTGGCGCAGCCGGTCCACCATGCGGTAGAGCTCCGGGGCGTCGTCGGGTCCGATCACCTGGGCACGGTACATGCGCAGCACGGCCCGGTCCGAGAACCAGTACGTGCCGAAGTTGAGCGCCATCGCGAGGACGAAGAAGAGCACGGCCCCCTGGGAGCCGCCCATGTACTGTCCGATGGCGACGAGAATGAGGGTCATCGCCGTCATGAGGCCGGCGACCTTGGCGATCTGCATCGAAGTGCTCCTGTTCTATCGATCCTGAGGGTCCGACCCGGCGCCGTATCCCCATTCCCTGAAGAGGAAGACGCCGAGAATCTTCGCCTGGTTCTCCAGCAATCCCGACGCGCTCGTGAGGGCGCTGCTGCTTCGCAGGAAGCGGTCCTCCACGAAGAACTCGTAGTTGAAGCGGTCGGTTGCGGCCACTTCTACCCGCACGCCACCCACCGTGTTCTGGTTCCCGGCGCCGGTGTCGAAGGGCCGGACGACGACGATCAGGAAGATCTCGTCCCCGAGGTAGCGCCCCACCTCGACCTGCGTGTCCGCGTCGAAGTAGCTGGCCGCTCCGTACCCCCCCTGCACCGAGACGTAGTCCAGGCCGATGCGGCGGCCCACGGCGGTCCCGACCTGATTGATCCCGCCCCCGACGATCGACCCGAAGACGCCGCTGCCGATCCCGGCGAGCTGGGACTGACTCCCGACACCCAGCGCGCCGGTCGGTTGCCCGAATACGACGTAGGAGACGAGGTCCTGCTCGGCGAGGCCCGACTCCTCCGAGCTGAGCGTCACGACCGGGCGGATGAGCGTGCCCCCGACGTTCGCCTGGATCCGGAACGGTGCATCGTCGGGCCGACGGATCTGCGTCGACGCGTCGATGTCGAGGTCGGGATTGAGGCCCGCCCGACCGATGAAGTTGACCGACCCGCCGTCGAGCTCGAAGGAGCGCCCGAGCACGCGGTGCGACCCGCGCAGCGCCTCGAGCTCTCCCAGCAGGACGAAGTCGTCGGCCTGGCGGTCATAGAGGACGAGGAGGTCGCCGGAGAGCTCGATGTTGGTGTCGAGCGAGCGGAGCCAGGTTCCTCGCGGAACCGAGAGGTCGACGTTGACGCGCAGATTGTCGAAGAAGGGATTCGACAGCCCCTCGAAGATCGGCCGTGCCACGAGCGCCGTCGTGTCGACGGCGAGGCCACGCTCCAGGAGGAGCGGATCGCTGAGGTCCACGATCCCCGCGGCCCGCTGGAGCTCGTCGACGTAGATCGTCCCGGCATCGACGACCAGCGATCCCTCCGCCGTGGGCTGGCGGTATCGGCCGCCGAGATGGAAGTCCCCGGTCACCGTGCCCTCGATGTCCGTGCGTGAGACCGCGAGGAAGCGCTGGAAGGTGAAGTCGAGGCTGAGCGCGGGATCGGAGACGGGATCCAGCATGATCGTGCCGTTCACGTCCGAGCGCCCGGGCCCGGTGGCGGTGAGCCGCACGTCGACCGTCCGATCCGGACGGAGCGTGAGCGCGCCGCTGACGCCGGTGTGCCGCACCCCGATCGCATCGATCGACCACGCCCCCCGCTCCAGCCGGATCTCCCCCTCGGGCTCCGGAGAGCGCGGGGTCCCGCGCAGGTCGACCGTGCCCGATACCAGCCCCACGACGTTGTCGAACGCCGAGACGTAGCTCAGGGCGATCCCGGCGTCGAGTGAATCGGCCTCGATGCGGACGTTCATGGGAGCGTCGACCACGCGCTCCTCGACGGTCTGCATCGAGAGGTCGAGCGGGATGTCACCGCTGGCGCGGAGGACGGTCTTCACGCCGTCACGGCCCTCCGTCCGGAAGGAGAGGCGCCGCCCCTCGTACCCGAGCGTGCCCCGGAGCCGTGTGAGCTGCAGCGCGTCGAGGCGGGCGCCGAGCACGTCGAAGGTGCCGTCGATCCGGGGGGCCTCCGCCGGGCCGCTCACGTCGAAGTCCACGTCCACGTGCCCCGCCAGCTCGGGCTCGTCGATCTGCAGCACGTGCATGACCTGTTCGACGTGAAGCCCTTCCACGGAGAGCCTGAAGTCGCTGTCACCCCCGCGCGCCAGCGTTCCGGCGGCGCGCAGCCTCATCGGATCCTGTCCCTGTCGGACGACCTCCACGCTGTCCACGGTGACCGAAGCCGGGCTCCATCCGACGATCCCCGGACGCGTGAGCCGCCACTCCTGTTCGTCGATCTGCACCGTCGCGTCCGAGAGGGCGATCCGGCCGCCGACCGAGTCGAAGGCGAACGAGCCCACCGCCCTGTACTGCTCACCCGGGCGGCGGACCAGCTCGATGCGGCCGTCCCCGTCCAGGTCGAGCATGTCCGCCTCGAAGCCGCCCCTCTCGAACTCTCGGTCGGCCCAGAGAATCCCCCTGGCGCTCGCCCCGATCTGCCACGCCCCGGTGCGCTCCGGGAGACCCCGCGCCGTGACCCCGATCCGGACCGTGTCGACGCGGTTCGTGCGGTACTGCCCGTCGAAGACGTCGAGGACGACGCCGAGGTCGAAGTCCTGCAGGTGCCCGGTGACGGAAGCCGTACCCTGCACCCGTCCCTCGAGACGCACATCCGCCTCGGCGGGGAGCGTGTCCGGATCGATCCCCTGGAGGCGGTAGTTCTCGAGCTGCAGCTCGGTGAGGCCGTCCCGGACGAGCACCGTCTCCGGTACACCCATGACGAAAGGCCGCAGCCCCACCAGCGAGCTGCTGCTGAAGTCGAGCTGGGCGGTCCCGGAGGTGCCGTCGACCAGACCGAGCCGCCCCCGCCCCGCGACGTCGACGCCGGCAACGTCACCGCGCAGGGAATCCGCCACGAGCATGCCGTCCTCCACGTGCAGCGCGGCTCGCACCCCGTCGAGGCGGACGGGACCGAACCGTGAGGCGTCCGCCACGATCGAGCCCGACAACGCCAGGGAGTCGAGCTCGGCGCCGGAGCCGGAGAGCTCGAACGAGCCGGTCCACAGCGTCGGCTCCGGGGCTCGTCCGACCACCCTCGAGACGAGGAGGTCCTCGGCCTCGGCGTCGATCTCGTAGCGAGCGAGCGGGTTTGCGGCGTCGAAGGCGGTCCGGAAGCGGAGCCGGCCGCCTTCGGACGTCAGGTCGCCGGAGACGACCAGGGACTCCGGCGGCCCCTCCACCCGCGCCGTCCCCTCCACCTCACCCCGGAGATCCAGCTCCGGAACGAAGCCGGCCACGAGGCCGAGGTGGAGAGGCTCGAGCTCGATGTCGAGCTCGGAGCGGATGGGACGGTCGACCGCCTCGCGCGCGAGCGCCCCGGTCACCCGGGCGCGCGACTCGAGCCCGTCCGATTGGACATGCCGGAAGTCGGCGTCGACGGTCAGTCCGCCACGCAGCGCCCCGTCGAGCTCCACGACGGCGTCCCCCTGACCGCTCCAGGGCAGCTCCGGAAGGATCGCCCCCATCACCGCGTAGTCGAAGGGTCGGAGCGTGGCCCTGAAGGAGGACGCCCCGAAGTTCTCCCCGAGTCGAAGCCCGCCGCTGAAGTCGGCGGTGGTCACCCCACCTCCGAGGCCCGTCGGCACGAAGGTGATCCGCCCCGACGCGTCGAAGTCGTCGAGCGTGCCGTCGACGAAGGCGTCGCCGCTCAGCCAGCCGTCCACGGGCAGCTCGCGCTCGAGCCAGGGCTCGAGCCTCTCGAGTACGAGGGGATTGGCCCTGAGGCGCATCCCCTGCACCACCATCTCGTCGGCGAACCGGACCCTCCCGTCGAAGGCGACCGTGCTCGCCTCGAGCTCCACTTCCGCCCCGGTGAGCGAGAGGGTGACTCCGCCCTCGACGTCGATCCCGGTGGCGCCTCGGAAGCGTCCCTCCGGGATGCGTGCGTCGACCCAGCGGACGTCGTCGAGGTCGCCCCAGCCGTCGGTGCGGAGCTGCGAACGGAACGACCAAGAGTCTCCGGGACGTCGGGGACCGACGGTCAGGTCGCCGCGCAGGAGCGTGTTCTGCAGTCGGAAGGCCCCTTCGGTGACCCGGACCCCCTGCGGGCCGAAGGTGACCTGGCCGAACGCCTCGCGCAGCACCAGGGGCTCCTCGACGATACCGATCTCGGAGGTGAACGACGCCAGGCGGGCCTCGAACTGGATGGCGGCGTCGACATCGAGGACGGCGCTCTCGACGTCCAGATCGAGACGCTCGAAGGCGACGGTGCGGAGCGGGTGGCCCGTGGGTCCGGGAGCGACCCGGGCGCCGTCCGGGTCGTCGGTCGGCGTCCGGATGAGCACGCGCCCCCCGCGGATTCCCACCCGGCCGAGGCGCAGCGGACTGGACGTCTCCTGCGGGACGCTGTCCGGCCGAGGAGGCCCTTCGGCCAGGAGCAGCGAGAGGTTCATCGGCTCGCCCGGCGCGTGCCGTGAGATCTCGAGGTCGAGGCCCCAGAGGACCGTGGAACGTATCGGGGGCCCGCCCAGGATCGCGTTGAGGATCGAGTACCGGATGGCCACGGAGTCGGCCACGAGGAAGTGCCGGCCGTCCGAGGCGGTGAGGCGCACGTCGACGAGCGAGGCGCCGCTGAAGAGCGTGCCGCTGCGCACGCCGCCGATGGAGAGCTCCCCGGCGAGCGCGCCCCGCACGCGGTCGAGCGCGAAGTCGAGGGCGAGCTCCTGTCCTCGTCCGGTCTGCGCGAGCGCGAGCACGCCGGCGCCGAGCAGCAACAGCACGACCGCGATCGAGCGACGGAAGCGACGGAACCAGCGCCGGGTCCGGGCCATCGCCCGCAGTCGACGTCGATGGAACTCCGAGCGCCGGACGATCCGCTCGTCGGCCCCCGAATCGATGGCATCGACCGGCCGCATGCGCGGGCGGGGTCGCCGGGCGGTCATCAGAAGGCCTGCCCGATCGAGATGTGGAACTGGAAGCCCTGGCCGTCGCGCCCGAAGAAGAACGGGTCCATGAGCTGGACCAGGTTCCCCGTGCTCACCCAGTCGATGGGCGCGCCCGCGACCGTGAGCCGGTCGTTCGGGTCGTCCTGTCCCATCACGTACGGACGGATCTGCTCGGTCACCACCGGCAGGTCCTCTCCGCCGCGGAACCGGTACGCCACGTCGAGTCGGATCGGGCCGACGGGGCTCGCGACCCGGATCCCGGCGCCGGGCGTGAACTCGAGCCCGAAGTCGTGGTCGCCGGTCCACGCCTGGCCCGCGTCCACGAAGAAGACGCCCTGGAAGAGCGATCCGACCGGAACGCGCATCTCGGCGTTCGCCTCGAAGAGCCGGGTCCCTCCGATCGGACGGGGGTCCAGCCCCTCCTCCGCGGCCGGGACGCAGTTCAGCGCCTCGAGCGCCTCCGGCGAGCACTGGTCTTCGGCCAGGAGCGTCTCGGGGAAGGCGAAGAGCACCCGGGGGCCCAGGCGGCTCTGGGCGAAGCCGCGGACGGAGTTGGCGCCTCCCGAGTAGAAGCGCTTCTCCGGATGCACGATATCGACGTCGGCTCCGGTGGACCGGGCGAGCCCCTCGAATCCGCCGGGTGCGACCCATCCGCCCCGGAGCCGGGTGGCCAGCGTCCATCCGCCCACGGGTGTGTAGCGCGAGGCTTCCGCGACGATCCGGTCGTACCGGTACTCGGACCACGTCCAGCCGCGCGCGTGCTCGAAGTCGGCGAGGATCCGATAGCCGCGCGTCGGGTCGAGGAGGTCGTCGGATCGGTTCTGAGCCAGGCTGAGGCCCACCGGCGCGAGCCGGTTCGACCCCGAGAGCTGCGCGACGTCCTCCGGGCTGCAGACCAGGAAGCCGGTGCAGAAGAGCACCGGGTCCGCCTCGAGGCGCGTCAGCTCCGGTCGGTAGAAGCCCGTCAGAACCGTCTGCGACGCGATCGTGCGCGAGAGACCGATCTGACCACCCACCGCCCGTCGGACGAAGATGTCCGGGAGCGACTGGCGCTCGACGAACGCCGAGGCGCTCAGCGCGTTGCGGGTGGAGAAGATCCACGGCTGCACGAAGTCCACGGAGACGAGCCCGGTCAGATCGGCGTAGATCGAGTCGCCGCTCTGCTGACAGAGCACGTCCCGGAACGCGGGAGCCAGGATGTTGCCCACCCGGCCCCGCACCTGGAAGAAGCGCCCTCCGCCGAAGAAGTTGCGCGCGGTCCACCGGGCCTCGGCGGTCATGCAGTCGGCGCTGCTCCACCCGGCGCCCCCTCGAACCCGGTACGGATCCCCCTCCTGGATCGAGATCGCCACGTCCACCGTCGGATCGAGTGTGAAGCCCAGCGTGTCGGGCACGACGGTGGCGTTGCGCATGATGTCGAGGCCGTACAGGCGGGAACGGGCCTCCTCGATCTCGCGACGACTGTACGGCTCTCCGGAGGTGAGCTGCGCCGTGCGCAGGACCGTCGAGAGGCTGAGATCGCTCGCTCCCTCCACGGTGATGTCCCCGTACGTCGTCCGCGGTCCCGGGACGATCTCGAACGTCACCCGAGCCCGCAGGGGATCGTCCGCCGGAAGGATGGAGTTGCGCAGGACCTCGGCGTACGCGTAGCCGCGGTCCGCGAGCCTTCGGATGATCGAGTCGCGCGTCGCGTCGAGCTCGAGGGTGTTGAGCCGATCGCCCTGACGGATGGGGAGGTTCCGGACGAGGTCGGGGATGTCGACCTGATCGAGCCCCAGGAAGGTGATCGAATCGGCCACCACGGGGGTCCCTTCGGTGATGCGGAAGGTCACCGTGGCCTCCGTGCGCGTCCGGTCGACACGGGCCGAGTCGACCTCCACGTCGCGAAACCCCCGCCGCATGTACCAGATGATCAGGCGAGCCTGATCCCGTGGGAGCTCTCGCTCGCGCAGCACCGCGCGATTCTCGAAGAGGCCGAAGTTGCACAGCGGGACGAGGAGCCACGTGCGGCACTCGGTGCGCCGGGTCGCGATGCCCGGGGCGAGCGAGTCGCGGGGGAAGGACTCGTTGCCCTCGAAGACGACGTCGACGACCTCCGGCGGCTGGAGCTGCGCCACCCCGGGGGCGGCGGCCGCCGCCAGGAGCGCCACGCCGAGGCTCACGCCCCTCGTGCAGAGTCGCCCGGGACGACCCCGGGAGACGGGCCCGCGGCACGCGGGGCTCACGCTACCCTCCGCGGGCGCGCCCGCCGGCCGGAAGCGCCCGGTCGGGGACCTCGGTCCCCGGAATCGTATCCGACGTCCCGGGCCGACCACCGCCCGTGTCCGCGTCGGAGAGCGGGTCCCGCGAGAGCAGGAGCCGCACGACGTAGAACGCGATCGCGGCCACGCCGGCACCCAGGGCCAGCGACGTAGTCAGGGCCGCCGCGTTCTCCTCACGCTCGAGCGCCCTCCTCCGGTACCGGGTCAAT